>JAOUOA010000471.1 GCA_029880625.1 Spirochaetia bacterium | reverse complement strand
GAATGACTTTTTCTGAATCCATTCCCGGGAAATCAATTTCAGTCAGGATGATGGTTGGCGGATTGTGGCTGAGCCATTCCATGGCTTCTCCGGGGCTTTTTGCAAGAACAACATTATATCCGTTTTACTGAAGGATAATTTTGGTTTTTTCCAGTTCTCCCTGATCCGAGTCTACACACAGTACTGTATTCATATTCTTTATGATTATCGGTATGAATATTTTGAACCGATAATTAGATTGGACGATTTATGAGACTTTTTTATAACCTGGAAAAAAAATTATCCGAATTAAATTTAAAAAATCTCTCTGAAATGGACCCTTCTTTTCAAAAGCTTCTGGAAAGGTTTTATGGATATCTTTATGCTGAAAGGGGTTTATCTGTGCATACTCTCCGGGCATATCTTTTTGATGTTCAGGAATTCCTGTTATTTCTTCAAAGAGAGGCGATGGATATTCAAAAGACGGATTTACAGCTTGTCAGATCCTATTTTACGGAAATCACCGGCAGCAATTTTCATAAAAAATCTCCCGATCAAAGATCTGTGACTGGAAGAAGTTCCGGACGAAAGCTGAACCCAAGATCTCAGGCCAGAAAACTTTCATCATTAAAAACTTTTTTCCGGCTATTAATACGTGACGACATAATCCTGGAAAACCCTCTGAACAGGATTTCATCCCCCAAATTTTACCAGAAGCTTCCTTCTCTAATTCAGCCGGCTTTGATGTCGGATTTTTTTAATGAACTTGAACTGAAAGAAAAAGAGTCTGAAGAAATGAAAAAAAAGATTCTTCTGGTCCGGGACCGTGCTCTTTACGAAATGCTCTATTCATCCGGAATGCGGATTTCAGAAATTCTTTCGATAAGGATTTCTGATCTAAAAAAAAATGACTCCCGGATTAAAATCCTCGGTAAAGGAAACCGTGAAAGAATTGTTTTTATTGGAGAAGAAGCAAAAAAGGCACTGAATTCCTATCTTTCTGTAAGGGAAAAATTCAACCCCGTATCAGAGTTTCTTTTTTTAAATTTCCGCGGGATGAGAATGGATCCCCGGGGAGTCCGCTACAGACTTTCGGAATTGAAAAAAAAATCTGGCATTTCAGAAAGACTCCATCCTCATAAGTTCCGCCACTCTTTTGCTACCGATCTTTTGAATTCCGGTGCGGATATCCGTGCTGTCCAGGAAATGTTGGGTCATAAAAGCATTTCCAGCACTCAAATTTATACGTCAGTTTCAAAAGACAGGCTTCGTGAAATCCATAGAAAATGTCACCCTCATGGGAAAAATTCATCTTAGAATAATAAAATAAAAAAGCCATTATAACATTTCGATCAAGAAATGAACGATTTCCTTCAGATTTTCCAATAAAAAAAGAATGTTCTGATGTAAACACGGGAAAAAAATGGTCTTTAAGAGGTAAAGATGTCACTTCCGGAAATTCATTCTACAACAATTCTCTGTGTCAGAAAAAACGGAAAAACAGCAATTGGCGGAGACGGTCAGGTTACCATGGGGCAGACTGTCATGAAAAACGGAGCTAAAAAAATCCGGCGTCTTGCAGACGGCAAAATTATTTCAGGCTTTGCAGGTTCTGCAGCAGATGCATTTACACTTTTTGAACTGTTTGAGAAAAAAATCCAGGAATTTCAGAAAAACCTCAGCCGTGCTGCTGTTGAGCTTGCACGGGAATGGAGAACCGACCGTATGCTGCGCAGACTCGAAGCACTTTTGATTGTCGCTGATAAAGATGAAACCTATTTGATTTCAGGAACCGGCGATGTCATTGCTCCCGATGACGGGATTCTTGCAATTGGATCCGGAGGAAATTATGCACTGGCTGCGGCAAGAGCGCTTTACAGCAATACAGATCTTGAAGCAAAAGAAATAGTTTCTACCGGTCTGGGGATTGCAGGCGATATTTGCGTTTATACAAATAAAAATATTGTAATTGAAGAAATTGAATAAAACGCCTGTTCCGGCGGTTTTCACACTGAAATTATTATAAGAGCATGAAGAAATCATTGGATCGGACATGATTCGTCCGGCAATGCGAAAATACAGGGATTTTAATATGACTGATACGATGACTGACAATATCCAAAAAGAAAAACTTGATCTGGATCATCTGACGCCTGCAGAGATTGTAAGTGAACTTGATAAATATATTGTAGGGCAAAAATTAGCAAAACGTGCGGTTGCGATTGCCATGAGAAACAGAATCCGGAGACGGCTGGTTCCGGATGAAATGAAAGAAGAAATTTTCCCAAAAAATATAATCATGATCGGACCGACTGGATGCGGCAAAACGGAAATTGCAAGAAGAATCTCAAAACTGATCGGCGCTCCTTTTATCAAGGTGGAGGCTACAAAGTATACTGAGGTTGGTTATGTTGGGCGGGATGTTGAATCCATGGTGCGAGATCTTTCCGGAATTTCGGTAAATATGGTCAAAAAAGAATTTCGCGATGAAAATATGGAAAAAGCGAAAGAAACCGTTGAAGAAAGGCTTCTTGATCTACTTCTGCCGGGAGAGGAGAAAAAAAAGGAGAGAGAAGAATCGTCTTTTCCTGGAAGTTTCGCCGGTTTCGACATGTCATCGCTTGGTAAAAGCGTTCAGGCGGGAATGGAAAAGGAGAATGAAATTCAGGACTCTTCTCACGCTGAAGAAACTGAAAGAAAGGAAAGGGTGCGCGGAATTTTCAGAGAAAAACTCCGTTCCGGCGAAATGGAGGATAAAGAGGTCGAACTTGACATACAGAGTCATGCATCTCCGATGGTGCAGGTTCTTTCCGGGCACAATATGGAAGATATTGACATGCAGGTTCAGAATATGCTCGGCGATTTTATGCCGAAAAAATCAAAGAAAAGAAGGGTTAGCATTGATGAGGCAAGAAAAATCCTTCTGGAAGAAGAACTGGACAGAATGCTTGACCAGGATAAAATACAGTCTGAGGCTATTCGGCGTGTCGAACAGATGGGAATCATATTCATAGATGAAATTGATAAGGTTTGCGGAAAAGGAAATTCACAGACTTCCGGAGCAGATGTTTCACGTGAAGGCGTACAGAGGGATCTTCTCCCCATTGTGGAAGGCGCCACGGTTAATACAAGGAATGGTCCTGTTAAAACAGACCAT
>JAOUOA010000470.1 GCA_029880625.1 Spirochaetia bacterium | reverse complement strand
GCATTGAACATGAAATTGATAAAACACCCGCTGCTGTTTCTTTCAGGATTTATGATACTATGCCTTTCTTCCTTAACTTATCCTGAAAATGTTAACTCAAGAAACTCAGATGATTTGAAATCCCCCGGCATTCAAATCTATTCCAGCTACAAAAAAGTTATCCAGAAAACGACTTCAATGATTCGGGATCCTGATTCTCAGAATCTGGCACGTCGACACGGCCTGAACATATTAAATGTGACCTGGGAAGACACAGGTCGGTATAAAAATTCAAGCGTGGGTCCGAATATCAGCGATATGACCATACAGGTTGCCCAGAAAAACCCGGATACCGGCAGATATGAAGCGCACTTGATGCCTGTTATCCGTCATCCGAATTTCTCCGATAAAACTGCAGATATTCAAATTGATCACTTTTATCTTCTTGTAGGAAATGAAAAAAATAAAACATTAAAAAAAATCACCCTTAAAGAGTATCTGAAAAACTTCCGCGAATACCTTCATGATTCAAAATCCTGGAAAGGAGGCGGAAATTCTCTTCTTGCAAAACGAGACAGTCATGTTCTTGTAAGCGCACAGGCATGCTTTCTGCCCATCCCGCCAAAGGGCGAGGCCAAATTTAATCCGGTGATTTTTAATTATCAGTCCTATCGCAATGATCCTGCCGTTTTGACAATTCTTTCCACAAGAGAAGGTACCAGCGCAACAGTTATCGATAATGTCCGCGACGGATTTGAAAGCGGAGGTTCCTGGGGACAGCGTTTATTTTTCAATCAGAACGGCGAAAAAGCGGCATTTACCGGAACACGTCTGAGCGATTTTAAATCCAGCTCCAGTTCTGGAAGTAAGTCATCTGTAATTACAGAACAGGACAAAGGACTGAATATGGTTCTTTTGATTCAAATCCCTTTAAAACAAAAACATCCCATGAATAATCAGCTGGATGGTTTGGTACATGAAGAATCAGTTCCCGCAGCGGGATCGGGATATGCTAAAAATAAAAGAAGCAATGTGGAAGCAGCCGTTATCGGGCATGGAAAAACAGAAGGCCCCTATACGGAAATTGACAGCCTGGAAATTGAACGCGATCCAGACTTTCCTGTGCGTGTTACGGTTCAGTTTTATAAAGCAACATCGAACGGAATTGTTTCCCAAAAAGATATGCAGGATGTCCATAATGAAATCAGCAGAGTATACAGCGATGCCGACTATACGGGAAGTCTTGTAACTGCCGGGAATACAGAACGCCCGACAGAATACAAAGGCAGTAAAAGAGAACCGGAAGACTGGTGGGAAAAATTTTACCACCGTTTTTATAAAAATCTGTTTCCCATAGATTGATTTCCTTTTTTAATCCAGAGCACCCTTCTTTATACCCGATTTTTCGAAATCGGGTTTTTTTTATAACTTCTGAAAAATTCTTAAACAAAATCCTCTGACTTTATTTTAAAATATCTACTCAGCAAAATCAAAAGATATGTGATTATCAAATCAGAGAAATTACAGTGTCAAAACTGCCGAAAAAACTATCACTTGATCTTTTATAAATAATTTAAATATTTATGAAATCTTTATTTAACAACAAACTTTTCCAACAAATTTATAAAAAATATTTGATAAATTAGACTCTATATAAAATTTCGAATTAATGAAAGAAGATGAAATCAAATCCAGCCATCCCGGTACTCATCTTGCTTATGCAGGAACCGGCTCTTATGCAAAAAAAATGGCTTTTATTGCCGAAACTCAGTTTTTTCAAATTTTTATAACATTAACTATTCTTTTTGCAGGTGTTCTTGTCGGTCTGGAAACCTATAAAGAAATTGTCCATGCACACCATGATTTACTGATGATGCTGGATAAAATCGTCCTTGGGATTTTTATACTTGAAATTTTTATTAAAATGTCCGGTCAGGGTTATAAAATCTGGCTCTATTTTCTGGATCCCTGGAATATCTTTGACTTTGTGATCGTTGCGGCAAGCCTGCTTCCTATCGGATCAGAATACGCTATGGTTCTGCGTCTGATCCGTCTTCTCAGGGTTTTGAAACTCATCACAGCTCTTCCCAAACTACAGATTCTGGTCAGTGCCCTTTTAAAAAGCATTCCATCCATGGGTTATGTTTCGATATTCCTATTCATTTTGTTTTATATTTACGGAGTTGCAGCTGTTTTTATTTTCGGTGAGAATGATCCCATCCATTTCAGTTCGCTTCATCTTTCACTGCTTTCATTGTTTCGTGTTGTTACTCTTGAAGACTGGACCGATATCATGTATATTGCCATGTATGGATGTGAAAATTATGGATACGGCGGAAATGAAAATATCTGCGTAAATTCCAATGCCAGCCCTGTAGTCGGAGCTGTGTTTTTCAGCAGCTTTGTTTTAATTGGAACCATGGTCATCCTGAATCTGTTTATTGGTGTTATTATGAACGGAATGGATGAAGCCAAAAAAGAAATGGAAGAAGAGATAGATTTTGAAAAAGAAATATCAGGCAGTAAGGTTACAACACTTGAAGAGGAACTGGATATTCTCAGACAAAAAATTAAGGATGTAGAAAGTTCCATTGAAACCATTGCCCGAAAAGCCGGCACATAAATTATAATAAAACTAATAACATTCTTATCTAATCTTTCTATCTAGAAAATATTTATATTTTTTGTAAATTTTTCTTGCAATCATGTTATTTGGTGGCATACTTTCTTCATGAAATCTGCCATCGATATATATATCATCAGAATCATCCTTTTTTTAATCATTTTCCTTGTCGTTTCAGCATGCAAATCTACCCTGTCTGTAAAGGGAGCTGACGGAGAATTTACGGATGCCGGGAACGGAAGTTTCTCATTTCTGTCCTCCGAAGAAAAAGAACATAAAATAGCCGTAATTGAATTTTCCGGCGAAGACGGTTCTACTTCATACAATACAGCGGTAACAGACGAAGTAATCCGCCGTGTTTCCAGAGAAAAAAATACAAAATTAATTGAAAGAAGCAGACTCGATGCTGTGTTAAAAGAACAGAGTCTGCAGGAATCAGGGATGATCTCTCCGGAAGATTCTGTGAAAATCGGCCAGGTTTTACCGGTCGATATCATCGTTTCCGGAAAATACAAAAAAGATAAAGGCGACTTAAAA
>JAOUOA010000468.1 GCA_029880625.1 Spirochaetia bacterium | reverse complement strand
AATCTTCACAGTCTTGTCAGGTCCCTCTTTACAATCAGAAGAAGTCTCAAGCATATTAGAATTCCTCTTCATACCATCTACTGCAAAAATGATTTAACGGTGCGTATTGAAGACCAGATCTATGTACAGAGAAAAACATCCAGCCGGATCAAACGTTCAGATACTCTTTTTATCAAAGAAAACAAAACAACCCGTCATCTGCTTTTAACCCACAAAGAGACGTCAAAAAAAGTAATCAAATTTATTGATGAATTTATATCACACAATAAATAACCGTCAACCGATCATATTTTTTCAGCAAAAGTCGTACTTGCCAGATTAGATACAAATAAAAATGATGTTCTCATGGCATATAATATACTCATTTCCGATAAATTTGACGCTGAAGGCGTAAAAAAACTGCAAGAACAGAAAGACTTTGAAGTCATTTACGACAAAGGCTATAAAAGAGAAGAATTTTTAAAACTTTTACCGAAAGCAAACGGACTGATCATTCGTTCAGCGACCAGGGTGGATAAAGAAGCAATTGCCTGCGCTGAAAATTTAAAGCTGATCATTCGCGCAGGAGTCGGCGTTGATAATATCGATATTCCTGAGGCATCAAGAAAGGGAATCATCGTTATGAATTCTCCCGGCGGAAATTCAATCTCAACGGCAGAGCTTGCCATCGCTCTTATGTTCGGGTTGGCAAGAAATATTCCTCAAAGCGATGCTTCCATGAAAAGCGGCAAATGGGAAAAAAGCAAATTCCTGGGAGTGGAATTAAACAATAAAACGATGGGAATCGTGGGTCTTGGCAGAATCGGCAAGGAAGTCGCAGCAAGAGCCAGAAGCTTGAATATGAATGTGATCGGCTTTGATCCTTTTCTTCCTGAAGAAACCTTAAAAACTCTTGATATTCAAATCGTATCCGCTGAAGAAATTCTAGCACAGAGCGATTTTTTAACTGTACATACTCCTCTGACAGAAACAACTAAAGACTTCATTAATAAAAAGAATCTTCCATCATTAAAAGACGGAATCCGTCTGATTAACTGTGCAAGAGGAGGAATCTACAATGAAGACGCACTTGCAGAAGGACTTAAATCCGGAAAGATTGCAGGCGTCGCTCTTGACGTGCTTGTCCAGGAACCGCCTCCTCCTGAGCACCCCCTATTAAAATTTGAAAACTGCCTTTTAACCCCTCATCTGGGCGCCTCAACCGGAGATGCGGAATTTGCCGTTGCCATGGATACGGTCAATCAGATGGTTGATTTTTTCACAAAAGGGATTGCGAACTTTGCATTAAATTTTCCCACACTTGATCCGGCTGCCATGAAATTTCTTACGCCGTATATTACCGGCGGTGAAAAAGCCGGCAAGCTATTAAGCAACCTTTGTTCAGGGGATTTTTCAAAAATCGAAGTACGCTTTAACGGCGAAATCTCCGGCAGCATGACCCAGCCAATTATGACAGCGGTCATTCAGGGAGCGCTTTCCATTTCTATGGGAGACGAAGTAAATTCCGTAAATGCGCCCTACCTGGCTAAAGACAGGGGAATTGAAGTCAGTAAATCCGAACATTCCAAAGTCGGAGGCTACGAAAACAGCATCCAGGTGATTTTCAAAGGAAAAAAAGGATATGATTACGAAATTTCGTATTCCAGCATTCAGGGCGAACCCATGATCATTTCCATATACAAACAGCCTGTGGAATTCCGACCTGAAGGAATCCTTCTTGTCATTGAAAATAAAGACGTTCCCAAGGTTGTCGGAGCTGTAGGAATGTTTCTCGGAGAGCACGGGATAAATATTGCAAGGCTGGAACTATCAAGAGATTCCAGGGGCGGCAATGCAAGATGCGTATTGACTGTAGATGATATTCTTGGACCTGAAGCTCTGGAACAACTTCGGAAGATGGATCATATTCTTCGTGCTGTACAGATTGATCTTCGGTAAGCTCTATTTACTTTTTTTAATACTCCTTAATATACTTTCTAATCCAATCGGTGGAAGTGATTTCAGCTTCTTAAAAACCACTCCTTATGATCCTTCCATATCAGTGATCCGCAAATTTTCTTTTATTTTTGCCTCCGAAACGTTTTATGAAAACAAAAACTGCAGATTGAAAACAGAAGAAGCCTTTCTGAATAGTAATAAAGCATTAGATGTATACTTAATTTTGACATCGAATTGATATTTTTATAAACTAAATCCATATCCCCGGGGCAACCCCCGGGTTTTCTGTAAGATAATTACACCTCCCTGCGTCGCATAGGTTAAATACAAAGGATACTCTTATCCGGAGGCTTTTTTTATGGAATCGATTCCTTTTGTAACACAGGAAAATCACATTGAAGGAGATGAGCTTTATGAAAAGTTTTATCATACAGTTTCATATATTTCCAAAAAGTCTCTTGAATTCGACAGGAACTCAACAGAAACAGATTTTCAAAATTTAATGGAACTCTGCGGCTACAATAAGAAACAAAAGTTTCAAATTCATAGAAAACAATGGAACCTGCTGGAACGCAAAGTTCCCAGAAAATATCTTGAAGGAATCGGCATTCAAATGAGGACTCTCGATTTTACCCTGGAACTTGATAAAAATGAATATAAAAGAATGCTTGAAATTCCCTACAATCCAACCTTTGTTACAGTTAAAATAATGCCAGGGATTTACCAGAGCCTTACCCTCCCTGACGAAATCACTGAAGAGGAAGCAATTGAAATCATGCAGATATATGCAAAAGATCACAATATCCGATGCTTTATTAATCTTCCCGAAATTAAAACAGTTGAAATCGATCAGGACGGTAAGGTAGACATTCGTTATTTTGAACCGAAAATATTAGAAGATCAAAACTGGTTTTATCCGCCCGAGTATCAGGAAATCCTATAGGCCTGGTGTAACTTAAAAATCAGTTATTTTTAATATTAAAATAAAATTTCAGAAAATAAAATAGTTCATTCTTTAATTTTTCAAGAGGCGGACAAGCTCTTCATGTCCCTGACTTTCCGCCCATTTTAAGGCTGTAAATCCTTTCTTATTCTGTTCTTCTTGTTTTGCACCCAGTTGAATTAATATTTCTGCAGCTTCTTTGCTTCCTGTCATCGCCGCAATCATAAGAGGGGTATTGCCGTCTTCTGATCCTTGATTGATATTGGCT
>JAOUOA010000466.1 GCA_029880625.1 Spirochaetia bacterium | reverse complement strand
GAGATGCGCCGGCCTCAGAAACAAAAGGCCCCCAGGTTATCAAAAAGACAATCCCATCGCGCAGTGAAAAAAAGCAGACTGTGCTGGAGAAAGAAAAATCAATTATAGACGAAATGCTGAATCATTTCGGAAACGTTCTGGATATTCATGGGAAACTTGACCCTCAGTTGGGTCCTCCTTCGGCTGATTCATTCGGTCCGGCTGGTTTGGATGAGGCGCCAGTTTCTGAATCGCCTGCCTTTGAGCCGATAGTAAATAGTTTTCAGATTTATTACAAAACTACCAAAACGATTCGTGATTTCCAGGCAAAAAATGACAGGAACGGCTATAATGCCTGGCTTGGTCAATCTGATGCGGTAACCCGGGCTATTGTCGGGGTAAGGAATGCAAATTTAAAATTCAGGAAGGGTTTGATTTTTGATTTAAACGAAGAGTTTCTCCAGCTTGAGAAGCAGCTTGGCTATGACCGGGAAAAGCTTGATGATTTAAAAAATAAAATTGAACAATTTGAAAAAATTCAGAATGTTCTTGTTAAACTGATGGATGATGCAAAAGGCCAGGGAAAGGTTTTCCTTAATTCTTTCCGGCCTGTATGGAACGATGTTCAGTTATTGTTTGATGCGCCGGAAACCCTGCCAAAAACACAATTTGGTCTAAAAAAGCTGCTAAAGAAGATTCAGAGCCCGGCTCTTAGAACTGCAATGGAACAAGTTGTCATTCCTTACCTGAAAACAGCAGCTAATATCTACGGTACAGATAAGACATGATTCCATTGCTATTCAGAAATAATCGTGCTTTTTCCTGTAATAAAAAACATTTTCATAAAAGATTCATATTTGTGCAATGACTTCCAGTCAGGTCGAAAGAAGTTCCTAAAAATCCCTTGACCCATAAGGGATCTATCGAAAACATGCTCATTTTGTGGTATAAGGGGTGAATTGCGTTAGGGATTTGTGATCCTGAGTTGAGCTATTGTCGGCACCCTTATGTATGCCCTCTTAGCTCAGTAGGTAGAGCGCATCCATGGTAAGGATGAGGTCACCAGTTCAAGCCTGGTAGAGGGCTAAGAGATAGGGTGAAGATTCCTCGCCTGTCCGTATACATTTGGAAAATAATAGTTATAGGCTGGTAGTTCAATGGCTAGAATAAGGGTCTCCAAAACCCTAGATGAGAGTTCGATCCTCTCCCGGCCTGCAGAAGAAACCGGTAAGAAATTATGTTGAAATTTTTTAAAGAAAGTAAAGAAGAATTAAGTAAGGTTGTTTGGCCGGGCCGAGACGAAGTATTCAGTTCAACGATTGTTGTTTTGATTGCTGTGATTGTGATTTCTCTGTTTCTTTTTTTTACAGATTGGACGTTTGAAAAAATATTTAATTTACTTGTTGGTCTTGGAAGCTGATCTGAAAGGTGAATTCAATGTCTCTTAAATGGTACGTGATTAAAACCTACTCGGGTCATGAGAACAAGGTGAAGGCCAATCTTGAAAAGATGGTTCAGCTTAAAAATCTCGGCAGCAGGGTTGGTCAGGTTAATATCCCGACGATCAAGGTTGCCGAGATGCGTGCAGGAAAAAAGCGCGTTGTTGAAAAAAAATTTATGCCGGGCTATATTCTTGCAGAACTGGATATGGATGACGATCTTCAGTTTCTGATTGGGAAGCTGCCTTCTGTTTCCGGTTTTGTCGGTTCGCCTGAGCCTCAGCCGCTTACAGAAGAAGAAATTAAGAATCTGATGAATACAGAAGATTCTGTCGAAGAAGAGCAGCCCATCGCAAGAATTCTTTTCCAGGTGGGAGAAACCGTTAAGATTGTTGACGGACCATTTGCAAATTTTGCCGGTGTGGTTGATGAAATTATGCCGGATAAAGGGCGTCTTCGTGTGAAGGTTGAGATTTTTGGACAGTCCACTCCAGTGGAGCTGGATTATCTGCAGGTCGCCGCGAATGAGGGCTGATTTGTTAGAAATGATTTTATAATGTTGGAATAAGGCTATGGCACAGAAAAAAATAGTTACACAGATAAAGCTTCAGGTTGAAGCTGGAAAAGCAAATCCGGCCCCTCCTGTCGGTCCGGCTCTTGGGCAGCATGGACTGAATATTATGGAGTTCTGCAAGCAGTTTAATGAAAAAAGCAAGTCGCAAATCGGGATCAAGTTGCCCGTTGTGATTACTGTTTACTCTGATCGAAGTTTTACTTTTATAACAAAATCGCCCCCGGCTCCACTTCTGATTAAAAAGGAGCTTGGTCTTCAGAGCGGTTCTGCGGTTCCCAATAAAACCAAGGTTGGGACGATCACAAGAGCGCAACTTGAGAAAATTGCGAATGTAAAAATGGAAGATCTGAACTGTCATGATATGGACGCAGCTGTCAATATTCTGGCGGGGACCTGTCGTTCGATGGGAGTTGAGGTGCAATAATGAAACGCGGAAAGAAATGGAAAGAGCAAATTGAGAAAGTGGACCGCCTGCGTCAGTACGAGCCCAAAGAAGCTTCGTCTCTGGTAAAGGATGTCTCTTATACAAAGTTTGACGGTTCTGTAGAAGTATCGGTAAAGCTGGCTTATAAATCCTATCAGAATGTCCGCGGTGTTGTTAAGCTTCCCAACGGTACAGGAAAAGAAATCCGGGTTCTTGTCTTTGCAAAAGAAGATAAGCATGCAGAAGCAAAAGAAGCGGGAGCTGATTTTGTTGGAGCGCAGGATCTGGTTGAAAAAATCCAGAAAGAAAATTGGACAGATTTTGATGCATGTGTTGCAACTCCTGATATGATGAAGGATGTGGGGCGTCTGGGACCTATTCTTGGAAGAAAAGGGCTTATGCCAAAGCCCAAAGCCGGTACAGTTACAAATGATATTGCAGCTGCTATAAAAAATCTTAAGTCCGGCCAACTGGAATATAAGCCGGACCGTTCCGGCGTGATTCATCTGGGAGTAGGGCTGGTTTCGTTTGCTCCCGATCAAATTGAAGAAAATGTAAAGGCGGTTTATCAGGCAATTCTAAGGGATAAGCCTGCAGATGCTAAAGGTGAGTATGTAAAAAGTCTTTATATTGCGCCGACGATGGGACCTGGAATTCGTATAAATACAAGGAGCCTTTCGGCATAAGGAGCTTTACTATGGCAGTGGTTACAAAAAATATTGCTCCCCGAAAAA
>JAOUOA010000467.1 GCA_029880625.1 Spirochaetia bacterium | reverse complement strand
CGGCGAAGTTTTGATTCCACATCGTTCATTCTGCCAGAAGGGAAACTGACATCGCTTAAAATTATAAGCCGGTTGTTACCGCCCCATCTGAAATTTTTTTCTACCATGGTCAGAGCCTGGAGAAACATATTTTTGGATGATTTTCCGGATGTTTTTTCTTTTAAGATTCTTCTCTTTATTTCATTCAGAGATCCTCTGCTTTTCATCATTTCAACTCTGCTGTTTTTCAATAGATACGCGTCAAGATTCGATCCGGGAGGAAGCTCCTCTGAAATGCTGTTGAGCGCTTTTTTAATTTGCGGCAAATCAAAAGACATGGACCCGGACAGATCCAGAATGACATAAAGGTTCAAAGAAGAGTTCTTCGCAGCAGTCTTCTGCGGCTTTGATTGGGCATAGGAAGACGCACTGTTTACAAGTTTTGATACAATCGACTGCAGGTTTTTTACAGAACCGATTTCTTTTTTTTTAACCTCTTTTCCGGAACGGCAGGAATAGGCGACAGCGGAAAGAGCAATTTGTGAACGACTGTGAAAATCAGCACTCCCGGTCAGAAGATACTCCGCTCCTGTACTGCTGCAGATTCTTCCTGCAGACTGCCGGTTCAATAAATTCTCCGGCTGAAAATTCAGTTCGCGAAGGGCAGCATTGGTCTTATGAAGATCGACCAATGGATAATTCTTCTGTTTTTCAAAATAAAAATGAAAGACTTCCTGAAGATAAATCGGAGCATCCACAATGCTGAATAAAGAAGTACTTCCCGATGCGTGAAAAGGCAGAACTGCTGTCTGAGCATGCAGACCCCCTGTAAAAATAACAGAAAGAAAAAAAATTACTGAAAAAAATGTTTGGAAAAAAGTTTTAATAGAAAAATAATACATCATTGAAAACTCTAGTTTTACAGTGAAACATACAGCTTTCAAAATAGTCTTAAAGAAAGCCGTTTTATGGTCAATTATGAAGCCCTTTTTTTTCTCCGCGATATCTTTTTTCTTTATTTTCTGCTCACAGGGCATTTCTTTTACCGAAAATCTGAACCGGGATTATTATTTTTATAAAAACTCTGTACAGATTCAGGGGAAATCTCTTCTTCCAGAAGCAAAATCACAGGATGGGAGTTATAAGCCAATTTATGAAAGAAGAGAAATCTGCTTTAAAAATGCTGTTCTTGTCAGTCACAGTAAATGGCTTTCTCTGACAGTAAAGGAAAAAGAAGATCCAGCTGTCTGGCTGGAAAGACTTCAGATGGGGGCTGCCGGCGCCTGGTCATCCTGTCTGAAAAAAGCAAGGCATTTAAATACCTTTTATGATGATCAGCAATCATGCCGTATCGTTATGCTTTATACATGCAAACCACAAAACTATTGACCCATCATTTTTTGTAAAAATCTGAGGTTTAAATGCTGATTATTTAAAAATGATGAAGCCCATCTCAGCCATTGGTTTCTTGAAAAAAGTTCAATCAAAACATATCTTTTCTCTCAATTAATTTATATAATACTGTAAAAATTACAAAACCGTTCGTAAAAAATATGATTTTTGATTGACCATAAATGAAAATCATGCAAAAATCTACGACATCCATGCGTTACATGCTGAAAATTTTATTTTTTCTTTTATTTTTAGCTTCCCCGAACAAAATTTTTTCTGAAACAGAAAGATACCAATCCATTCTTTTCAAACCGCAAAAAAATGAAGAATATGCCCAAGCATGGAATGTTTATTTCATCAACGACAGAATCAATGTGCAGCTTTCCTATGTTATCGGGAATCTCGGACCGGGAGAACTCAATAACGGATATGTCATCTTTGTCCATGAGAATGATCAGCAGATTACTTTTATCAAAGAGCTGTCTTCAAAACAGCTGACCGTTAAAAAAAATGCATTCCATTATATTTTCAATCAAAACAGTTCGCTCAGACATGAAGGCCGTTTATTTTCGGCAAAAGCGGTAAAGAAGGATACTGTATATTCAATCAGACTGAAAGAATTCAATTCCTTTCCTCTGCTTGAGAATAACTTGAAATTGTCAGATCATGAATTTATCAATGAAACCATTCCTTTGATTACAGACCGCGCCGAACTGACAATCCAGAATCAGAAAACTTCAAATATTCAGACAATGCATGGCTGGGGTGGGATCGAACATCTTGCTTTCAATAAGCTTCCGGATCGTTATGCAAATTTATTTATCATTTCCAGAACTCCGCCCGAATCAAAAATGCTGATTTTAATGGGATTTCAAGGAAATCAAAAATTCAAAAACAAATTGAATCTTAAATATTTTTATCTAGAAAATTATGCCGTTGTTAAATCAGGTCACCTTACAGAAATGAAGATATCTGAGAAGGATAAAAGCAATTCCCACGAAGAGTCCGAAAGTTTACCCAAAAATAGAATTCCCGGCCGTATTACTTTTTTGTCCGGGAATGATCCTGCCTGTTCAATTCAAATTTCAAATGAAAAAGAAAAAGGCGTCTTGAATGTTTTTTCCAGCATTACCCCCGTACTTCGCTGGATTTTTCATCTTTTTTTTACAGAACCTTCTGTAAATTCATATATTTCAGCGATCTCACTAAAATGTAAAAATGAAATATTTTCAGGAAAGGCCCAGGTGAATTATATTCTTCTGGAAAAATATTTTCGGTAAGATGCATTCTGCAGCAATAAATATCAAACAGAGTATTTTTTTCTAAGCGAAGCAATTTCTGATTTATATTCCCGCCACAGCTCTGCAGGATTTGAATGAAATGAGGCAAAAATTCCCTGCCTGACAAGATCAATGATTTCACTTACAGAAAAATCCAGATGCTTGTAAAATTTATAGTATTCCTGCGACAGATTTACATTGAAGATTTCCGGATCGTCCGTATTCACAGTGCAGATCAAACCCTGGTCGTAGTATCTTCGAACAGGATGATCCTTCTCCTGCCTGACGTATTTGCCGGTAAAGATATTGGAGGTAAGACAGATTTCAATGGGTACGCCGCGGTCCCGGATCAGATCCATGAGTTCAGGATCCTGGATTGCCGAAGTTCCGTGACCGATCCTCTCTGCGCGAAGAAGCTCAACCGTATCGCGCACGGACCAGGGGCCGTCATCTTCTCCTGCATGGGCAACCGCATGAAGTCCCTCGGCAAGAGCCTGCG
>JAOUOA010000465.1 GCA_029880625.1 Spirochaetia bacterium | reverse complement strand
ATGATCCTGTTTCCCTTCATAAGAATTATCTTTGTTCACCATGCCTTTTTTTAATTTATTGCGGCATGGTAAACAGTTTTTCAGATTACACAGGAATTATTCTGTTTTTGAAGTGGTTTCTGTATCTGCGGCAGGTTCGTCTTTTGTTTCAGTTTTTTCAGCTTCTGCTTTAACAGAATCCATTTTTTCTCGAATTGTATTCATTAAATCATTAATATTTTTCTGAGCAGCATCAAGCTGATCTTTGGGAAGAAGTTTTTCTACCTGGAGCAGAATATCTTTATAATTAGATTCCACTTTTTCCAGGGTTTGCTTATAAGAACCTTCCGCTTTAGAACTTAAATCATTGAGATTTTGAATTACTTCATCGAGTTTGGAACGTAGTTTTGAGGCAGCTTCCGATGTATCTGTGGAACCGCGTTCTTTTAATTCATTAAACGATTTTTGAAGATCAGAAATCGTTTTATTCAGGGATTCTTCACCTGTTCTGAATATTGCAATTCCTGCATTTAAAACGTCATTTAAGATTTTTTCTAATTTTTCCATAATTTTGCTCCTTTAGTGCATTGCATCAAATCATCCGAGATCTGTCAAATAAATTTTATGCGTTGCACAATTTTATTTACATATCTTTTGTATAGTATCCATCAAATCTTGCCAGAGCATATATTTCTTTTTTATTTGTATCCGGAATAAATTGATGGGTCAGAAATTCATACCCCCCGTTAAAAATGTATTCAGAACGAGGGAAGAGTGGATAATTTCTTCCTTCTTTATCCCTTAAATACAAACTACCTGATTTTAAATAAACAATAATTTTATCTTTGTTTAACAAATTTAAATAATTACCTGTATAAGATGATAAATCAATTTTATACGGATTTACGTAAGTAATACCCTGCATATCAATATAACTTCCAGCCATGTCTCCAACCAGAAGAGATAATTTCTTTTGTAGATTAAATAAAAATTCCATGGTCCGTTCATTATAAACAGGGGGATTCGATAGATAAACAACAGCCATTTTCTGCATGGGAAATATCTGAATCCATGCTCCGATTCCTGAATTTCCACCAATATGAAAAAAAGTAATTACACGATTATTGATTCTTACGGCTCTCCATCCCAGACCGCAGTACTCTCGGCATAAATTATTTATTGACGGATTCTGAATTTGGATCATTTCTCTGAAATTCTTTTGAGTTAAAATTCTTTGACCGGTCAATGGGAAATATCCCTGCATAATAAGAAATTGAGCATATCTTGCCATATCTCTCATTGAGGAATTCAGACCGTAAGCGCCTGTATGATGTTCACTGTAATGAGTGTCTGTCATACCGAGAGGATTAAATACATTTTGAAACATATATCGGTTCAAAGGCATTCTGGTTTCATTTTCTATAATTTTTCCAACAATAATAAAGCCATGATTGGAATATCTATAATGGATTCCTGCAGGATAAATTTGTTCGGGAATCTTAACAGCAGGATAGTGATTTTTGATTTTTAAATAATTTCTTTTTTTATAAAAACGGAGATCGGGCATTCCGGAAGTATGAGTAAGCAGATGCCGTATGGTTACCGGACGAGAACTCAACTCAGAGCGTTCCAGGACCAGACCTGGAAAAATCTCTTTTACCTTTTGATCCAGATTCAAAGTTTTTTTTTCCCGTAGAATCATTAGGCCGGTTGATGTAAAAGTTTTCGTTATGGAAGCAAGGCCGTAAGTTTTATGAATATGAGAATTAATATAGTGACTGTAAACAATTCCATTTTTATCAACAACCGCTAAAGCAATGGACGGAAAAACTCCTTTTTTATGGTAGCTTTGGATCCATGCTTCTAGTTCTTGTTTGGAATCGGAAACAGTGATTCCATGGCTGTCGTTAAAAAGAGATTGAAAAGAAATTATAAAAACAATAAAAGCTGAAAAATAGTAAAAGATTTCAGTTTGGTTCTTTACTCCTGATCTGTTCATTTTGAAATCTCTTATAAAAGCCGTCTGCCGTAGACAATCCTGTTACCTGTTGATCATTCCATACAAACTGATAGGGATAGTACCGGTTAGATGATTGAAATTCAATACTGTTCAATGGTTTTAATCTTTCAAGAAATTTATTATTTATACGGTAAATAGTATTCCTTTTTTTAATAATTTTAATTTTATTTGAATTAGCTTGATTTATATAGATCCCGGAATACTTACTGTAATCAGATTCATCAGGCAAAGAAGGATGGAGGTTTCGGGGAGCAATGGTATTTTCAGGTGTAAAAACATTACTGACATAATCATTAAAATAGCTCATCATTTTCCATCTGTAATCATCCGCTGAAGGATTTTTTGGATTCGGTGGATTGGATACGTGTACAATAAAAGAACGATTTTGAGGATAGATTTTGAATTCAGCAAGAGTGCCTTTATGGATTCCGGTATGGTAGAAAGCTGCTGTTTTTCCTCTTGAATGGATAACACGAAACCCCATGCCGTAATAAAAAAGATTTTCTTTCTCATTCATATATTCAGGTACTGAAAACATTAGCTGAAAGCCATTGTTTGAAATTAATCTTTTCTGATTGTAGATTCCCCCTGAAGAGAGCATTGAAGCAAAATGAATTAAATCTTCTGCCGTACTGATAATCCCTCCTGCACCGGTTGAGCGTGATGCATCCGAATGTTTCATTTCAAGAGGGGTAAATATATTTTGTTGTATATAGTCAGCGTAACTTTTTCCAGTTACAGTCTGAATCAGTTTTGCAAGGATGATATAATTAAAATTAGAATATTCAAAATGAGTTCCTGGAGGATGAACGGGGACAGGGACATTAAGAAAAAATAAATCTGTTTTTACTGATAGAGTACCAATCCTTGATCGGTATGGAATCCCAGATGTTTGGTAAAGCAGATCTTTTACTTTTATTTCTCTTCCTGTAGAATGAAGATTTTTTAATTCAGGGATGTAATCAGATACATTCTGATCGAGCTGAATGTATTGCCTGTCAACAAGCTGCATTACTGCAATTGCAGTAAACGGTTTGGTAACCGATGCAATGGAAACTCGTGTTTCTTTGTTGAAATTCTTTGCAAGTTCAAGTATGGGTTTGCGGTTGTAATGGATGCTTACATAAGAACCTGGAACGGAACGATTACCGACTCT
>JAOUOA010000464.1 GCA_029880625.1 Spirochaetia bacterium | reverse complement strand
GTGTTGTGTTGATGGGAACAGTGGCCGAAACGCCGCCATTGAGTCTCAGCTCCAGACCCGAAGAGGTTAAACCGCTAATGTTGACAATCACGTTGTAAACAATCGGCACATTGTCCACTTTGTCCACATTGTCCAGAGAGGAGAGATAAAAGAGGCCTGCTGCAAGAATATGCTCAGGGGGAATAGCGTCTTTTTTTGGCGCACAGGAGGGTACTATACAAAACAGCAGGAACAGGATGGTAATCTGTATGAATTTTTTCATGATGACAATCCAGTTTATAATTCATAGACTTAAATGCTCACTCAGGATATTAGCGAAAGTTAAAATATCTTCGACTTCCGAAATCCCTTTTAAATTATTGTAACCCATAAAAAGGGGTTGTCAAGGAAAAAGTTCAAGACCCTTTTTAAATTAAAGCAATTCGATCATTTTTTCTGCACAGCAAGAGTGTTCATTATAGAGTGTTTGCTGTCATCAATGGTTCATGACGATTTCCTGCCCAATTGCCTGAAAATCAATTATTCAATCACCCAGATGGCGCAGCTTTTTAAGGAATGGAGAAGTTTGCTGGAAGTGCTTCCGAAAATAAATTCTTCCTTTTTAGAAATTCCTCTTCTGCCTACAATCACGGTGCAGCAGTTCAGTTGCTTTTGAACATCGACAATACATTCTGCTATGGAAGTGCATTTCCGTACTTCAACAAGCGGCTGGATTTTATTTTTTTCAAAACCGGCCTGAACAAGCTGTTCGCTATATTTTTCAAGAAGCTGCGTTCCGGAGAAAACCTTTTCTTCTATCCATTTATGCCGTTCGGAGTCGGAAGGGAAATAGTCCTCGGGAGGCTCAGGGATGATGTGGAGAAGGGTGGCGCGAAATCCTTCGATTCCGCCGAGCATTTCAGCCGTATAAATCAGGGCGCGTTTTGAGTTTTCCGATTCGTCCAGAGAAAGTAAAATATGCCTGTCTTTTAGAAGGCCGGTTTCTATTTGATTTTCTGCAGCCATGAGTCTTTATTTTCCATGAAATTTACTGAAATGTCAATATGTTTTTTGCTTCCATTAAGTCATCCAGAAGCTGTTCTGTATCATCATAAAAAACTTCTGCGCCTTTTGAAAAGTGGAGAAAAATGCGGTTCAGAGAATCGGGTATGTACGGATAAACTTTCTTTAAGTTTACGATTCTGTTATTGAAAATGATATTCAGATCTTCGTTTTTTATTTGACCCTGATTCAGTCCGGTGGTCTGCTTCAGATTCTGAAGCGTTAATTCATCGCCTGCGGCAAGAAAAACAAGGACATTTCCCAGACCGAATAAATCAAATCCGAACATGTTTTCTTTATGGAAAAAATTATAGTCAAAGTCAATCCATTTGTACAGACCCGTTTCCTTTTCAATTAAAATATGATCGCGGCGGATATCGCCGTGTTTTTCTCCGTTCGCATGGAGAAACTGCACGGCTCGCACCAGTTCCATGTAGCGATCCAGATATTCCGGAAATAAACTGTAAAAATAATCTTCATGATTTTGATCCAGTGCGGAAATAGTATCGGTAAGATTTTTTCCCTGGATAAAATCAATGATCCGGATTAAATTGCCAGCACTGTCTTTTAAACTGAATCCCTGCATAAAATTTTCATGGCTGCGCGTAAGGTCCAGAATTTGAGATTCCTTTTTAGGGCTCCGGAAACATTCAAAGATCAGATTTCCCACCCTTGCATTGTAGGTTTCATGAAAAACCATTTTAATGATTTTATTGGTCCCGTCGGTCAGATCGACGGCTTTTCTTACCCAGAATTTCGGCTGTTCATCGATGGTAAATCGTCCTTCTTTTTCGCAGTTTCTGATTAAAAAGGCCCGGTCTTCGAGGATGAGCACATCATTGTAATCCATTTGAAAAAAATTGGAAGTATCGGTGATGATTTTTAATTTTTTGGGAATACGCAGGGGATCCACATACTGTGAGATCATTTCCTTTAATTTATTTTCTGTATAATTGTATTTCATTGTTCAGATTTTTCAATTGCATTTACGATTTCCCAGACAGCCTTTTCTTTTCTGGTTTTATCTGAAAATTTCTTTAGATTCGCCTTTAATTTTTCTCGTAAATCTTTCGGAACCCTGCTTTTGTCAAGTTCCAAAAGCAGATTTTTTACTGCGATATCAAATTCTTCTGCGCTATGTTCGGAATATAAAATACGATGGCGTCTTGAATATTTAATGAAATCGCGTTTTTTATTTTCCTGTGATCGGGGCATGATAACACATCATATTTATTATAAAAGCCGCCATCTGTAAATCATAAATTCATTCAGAAAAATTTCTTAAATTAAGAGCGTCGTGAAATGCGGAAGAGATTCGAGCAGATTTACATATATCCTCAGAGGCGAGAAAAAAAAATATAAATTCTTCAGAATCAGTTCAACTCAGGAGTTATTACAAAAATGGTTTTCATGTATATTTTCAACCAATCAACGGTACAAAAATAATATTCTCTTTCGCACAGCTGAATGTCTGACAAGGGGATATTTTCATAACTGTCAGATAGTGAAGGTTGATAATAAATGAAGAAAAGTTACCTTTAGCTATCGAAGCTGGATAGGCAGAAAGAAAAAATTATGTTCTGCGGAAAGGGTATTTCAAACTGATTCGTGGTCCCTAAATTCAACTGTTTTCGAGAATTTACAAAATTACTGATATTATTTTCTTGATGTTATTCTAGCAAGGGATTGTATTGTGGCTATATCTATGGAATTCAGATGAGCGCGAAATTTTAAGAGGTATTTCTTCAGGAAATAGTGGTTTTCGCTTTCGAGAATGTCCTTTACGTAGTTTCAGGAGATTGTCCTGAATTCTTTTTCATTACCTGAATCCGGGATCTTTCCTGGGTATATACAGATATAAGATATAAAAATTATTATGAATTGACATAACAGAATAAACTGTTTGTAAAACTGCGATTCAAATAAAAAAGATATTCCTGAGGAAAAAAAGAAATGCAGCATTCTTCAATAAAAAGTAACCTGTTCAGGAAGGAGACGAACATGAAGAGAATTATTTCAGTTTTATTGATCGTCTTCCTGATCCTGACTTCAGGATGCAGAAAAGGCAAAAGTGACGATGAAAATGAACTTTATGCTCTGGCTCTTGCAATGGTCTTAT
>JAOUOA010000463.1 GCA_029880625.1 Spirochaetia bacterium | reverse complement strand
GTCCTGTTCTTCAGCGTATAACGGTCAAGCAAAGTTAAATGAAGCCCTAAAGAGAAATCCTGATTTAAAAGAACCAGCCTTTCATAATTTATTAATTGCCCTCTGATGCCCTCTGAAATCTTTTTCGCTATTTTAATTAAAGATGTTTTTTCTTTTTGGTTCAGTTCCCTTTTTTGTATTTCATTGGATAAATGGAGTAAATCAGTTACATACGACACGAGATCATCATGAATGTCTTCGAAAATCTTTTTTCTTTCCGTGCGTACTTTACCATTTAAAATTTCTGTTCTCTTAAGAGCGCTGCTGACTGCCGCTTTCAATTCTTCTGCTGCAAAAGGTTTTGTTAAATAATAGACAGCTCCTGAATACAGACCGCGAAATCTGCTGCCATCTTCGTCAAGTGCTGTCAGAAAAACGAGAGGTATATGACGGAGTTCAGGATTTTTGTCCATCTGAAGAATAAGTTCAAAACCGTCCATTTCCGGCATCATGATATCTGATACGATAATATCTATATGGCCACTCAATAATTTATCAAGCGCATCTTTTCCATTTGCAGCTTCAATGATATGGTAACCATCAAGCACAGTAATGATGTGATTTCTCATATCAGTCTTGTCTTCTACTACCAGAACTATCGGTGCTTCTTTCTTATTATTTTCAGAATCAATCCTGGTGGGCTCTTCTTCAAGTTCTGCAAGAAACTGTTCTGATATATTTTGATCCGGAGTTTGTAAATCATCATGTAAATGACTCTCTTGAAGTGATGGCAGCCTGATGGTAAAAATACTGCCTCCGCCTTCATTTGAATCTAAAAGGATTTCTCCGCCCAGGCTTTCAGCCAATTCTGCTGAGAGTGCAAGTCCTATGCCACTCCCTTCAAAGCGTCTGTCGCTGCCGTGGTCCAGTTGAATAAATCTTTCAAATATTTTTGATCTGTTTTCCCGTGAAATGCCTATGCCGGTATCTTTTACAGATATACAAGCGTATTCATTTTCTTTATCTAATGTAACCTGAATTTCTCCCTTAGCTGTAAATTTAATTGCATTGCTCAGCAGATTCATCAGAATCATTTCAAATTTTAAAATATCAGTAACAAACATAACCCTTTCATGTCGGCAATTAAAATCTAAAGAGAGTTTGCGAGATTCTGCTGACGGCTGAAACTGCTTCAGTGTTTCATTTATAAATTTTTTCAACTCTATTCTTAGAGGCTTTATTGTGTTTTTCGAAGAATCAATTCTTGCTATTTCTAATATATGTGTGATCAATTTTAAAAGACGAAGAGAATTATTTCGCATTGTTTGAATTTCACTTTCGTATTTTGACCGAACGGCTTCATCCTGCAGCATTCTTTCAATCGGCGACATTATGAGCGTCAATGGTGTTCTGATTTCATGAGTGATATTGGCAAAAAAAGATGTTTTTAATGCATCTGTTTCCTGGAGCCTGGTATAAGCATCCTGAAGTTCTGAAGTCCTTTCCTCAACTTTTTCCTCGAGATGTTCTTTCGCAGCTTCAACCTGAAGCATTGTCTTTTCAAGCTCTCTATTTTTCGTTTTCAGTTCTTCATTCAGACGGTCTGATTCATCGAATGCCCTGGTATATCTTCCTGCAAGGATTGCCGCAATGCCCATAATAACGATAAAAAAACCGTATTTTGCAATATGAAAATTGTGAAAATAATCTCTGGCAACCATTATATCATGTATTGCACATATTGTTATAATGACGGCGCCGACCATCAGTCTTATTGCATCCGGATTTTTTTCCCTGACCTGCACGCCAATCAAATAAAGCGCATATGGCATATATACCATCAGGGAAGCCTGGAAAATTGCCAGTATGCTCTCTGACAAAAACTCATAAGTGGAATATGTCGCGAATAATATTATCAGAGACAGAGTTCCGGCAAAGATTGCATATCCAATTGAAAATTTCGTAAATTTTTTATAAAACAACCAGGATAAAAAAAACAAGAGAAATATCATGAATGTGAAAAGAGCGATATATTCAACTTGTCGTTGGACAAGCGTGTCAGTGAAAAAATAATTTCTGGTTCCGGTTGTATTCAGAAAATATTGTGATATTAGAATGCTGTGATTCCAAAAAGTAAATATTCAAATTCTGATCTTCTTTTATAAAAGAGCAATAAATGATAGAGGCCTGCAATGATGTAAAAAACAATCAGCGATAAGGATAAAATTTCCTGTATATAGTATTGTTCATAAACATCCGCTGCCGGCCCCATATACAGATCCGGTCCAGCAATATAAAGCGGAGTTCCCTCTTTTGCATATAGCACTATATTTAGAAAATTATCGCTCTCATTCAGTAAAGAATTCTGAGGTATATCACCCAGAAAATCACGGTACATGGCAGAATGATATGGTTCCACTGTTCCCAGGGAACCAATTTTGGTTGTATTAATGTATATTTCAGATACATCGCAGAGTTGATTCAGGAATATAGACAAAGGGAGGCCAATGCGGCTTTGAATGGATTCCGGAAATTTCTTTCTTACAGTAAGATATCCAGTATAATCAGAAAATTTTTGAATTCGTCTGAAATCAAATGGAACTTCGACATCCCGCCATTGCAGTTTTTCAGGATGGGATAGATACGATTCGTCGAAACCTTCAGCATACTGCCAGGTCCCTTTTAATGATACATTATCTTTATTTTCTGAGCAATCTATATTCAGTGATAATAAAAAAACGATGAATATTATACTCAAAAGTCTCATAAAAAAATTATATCTACTAACATTTATTAAATAAATAAATATTTATCACTGAAGCAATTCTGTCAACAGGAAACAATTGATTGCAGATGATTTTCAAGGCGCCTGTTTTTTTGGTTCTTACTCTATTCTTCAATAATTTGCAAATTGCAGCTTGATGAACAAGATTATCGGTTAATATTTAGCTGAAGAGAAATACTGCAGTGCATAAAAAAAACTGCATATATTAGAAAAAGCATAGGGCTATTCATTGCATTGAAATGCATTTGCGTGCAATTCTGTTATAATATTTCGATTGTGGAGTATTACTTTCGAGAAATCATAAGTATTATAAAAGTAGAATGTATAAGAAATTAAATATTAAATAATAAAAATAGTTTTATTGCAGCGCATAACGGAATCTGGCAAGATAAGTATCGCTCTTTAATA
>JAOUOA010000462.1 GCA_029880625.1 Spirochaetia bacterium | reverse complement strand
TTTTTCCTTTTCTTTCTGTTTCTGCCTCTCCGCTTTTTCCTTTTCTTTCTGTTTCTGCCTCTCCGCTTTTTCCTTTTCTTTCTGTTTCTGCCTCTCCGCTTTTTCCTTTTCTTTCTGTTTTTCTTCTTTGAGTTTTTTGTATTTTTTAAAGCTTTCTTCTTCGCTTTGAATTCGAATCAGTTCTGAAACATTTTCTTTTGTAATTGTAAAAACTCCTACGCTGCTCTGGAACTGAATTTCATCTTCGTTTTCCTGCAGAATTTTGCCGTTCAATATAATGCCGTCATTTGTTGAAACAACATCCGGAGACAGCGGCGCAGCAAGCAGGAAAGCTGCTGCAGAAATCATGTAAAATATCCATTTCATTTCTGTTCGGTAATTTTAACAATTTCAGATTTTTGAATTGTAATTTTACCAATCGATGTATTCAGAATTAATCTTTCGCTGTTTTCTGATTCCACCCATCCGGAAATCTGATCATCTGAAGCTGTAATTACCACAACCTTCCGTTTTACTTTTTCCTTCGTTTCCGCAGATGTTTTTTCTTTCTGTTCAATCTGTTTTTCAAGGGCTTTAAAATCCTCGGAATTGATTTCGGAATTATCGGACTCAAGCTCAAAGTCCAATTCCTGTATTTTAAAACGTTTTGAATTTATATAGTGTGTTAATTCAGAATCCTGGAGTGTGCGGTTAATCTGAACTGAAGTCTCAACCAGTTTAGAATCGCCGGATCGTTTCCCGATAAAGAAAAGATTTTTATTGGCCTTTTTTGCATATTCTGAATGTTTATCAGAAAGGATCACTTTTAAATACAGATTGACTGAATCCTTTTTCTGTCCCTGTTTTTCCAGAACGACGGCTTTATAATACATCAATTCTGAAGAATTCTGTCCGGGAATCTTTTCCACTTTTTCAATCATTTTCAATGCATCTTTATAGGCAAAAAGATTGATCAGCTGACGGGTCCTCTGAGTCGAAATGGCACCGTCGGCAAGAAGACGATCTCGTTCCACCTGAAAGCCGTAAAGAAACTTCTGGAGAACGGATGCTGTGACTGCAATTTCACTGCCGTTATAATCTTTCATTACCCGGCTGTATGCTTCATTGGCCCGGACAGGCTGCGACAGCATTGCATAGCAAAAGCCCTGATGGAGAAGGATTCCTGCACGCAGAACCGGATCGGTATTTTCGCTGTAAGCAAGATCATACTTCATGATCGCCTTTTCAAACATAAAGTTCTTTTCATAATAATATGCTGAATAAAGATGCCGGTAATAATCAGAATGTGCAATATTCTGAATCAAATTTTTTCCAAAGACAAAGCGCAGTGAATTCACAAATCCCAGCGACATTCTTTCCGTGAAATTTGAGGCAAGCACCAGAGAGTAATCCTCCGCATCTTCCAGATTTTTTACCAATTCCAGATTCGCCGCCTGCCTCTCATATAAATTTTCTGAAATTTTCTTTGAATAAAGATTTTTATTGTTTTCATACTCTGAAATCAAACTGAAATGATTCAGGGAAATTCCGTTGTAGGCATTTTCCATGAGGTGAAGGCGGAGTTCTTTTGCACGAAGCTCCATAACGGAATCGTTTAAAAACAGAACGAACAGTATGCAGAAAAAAAACGCTGATAAAAATACTGCAGGCTGCTTATTCTTTTTTATAGTCTTATCCCAGTTCAAAGCGGTTCCTTCCTCTGTCTTTGGCCAGATACAGTGCGCTGTCTGCATAATAAATCATTAAATTCATGATTTTATTATAGGATTTTTCGCATGATTTCGCAGAAGTAATAAACGCATTTTCCAGAATGGTCCCGCCGATGCTGGCCGTTACATTAACAACATTGGTTCCTGTATCAATCCTGGTTTTCTCAATATTCTCTCTGATCCGCTCGCCCACCATCTTCAGTATCTTTTCGTCTGCATCAGGAAGAAGAACTGCAAATTCCTCTCCTCCGTAACGGCCCACCACATCCTGCTTTCTGCACTGTTTTTGAAGCTCTTCAGCGACAACCTGCAGGACTTTATCGCCAATCTGATGGCCGTATGTATCGTTAAACTTTTTAAAATGATCGATATCCAGCATGAGAAAACCGACGCCGCCTTTTTTATGCCTGGAATTGGAAATCTCATTCTCGATGCAGCCGAAGAGATAACGTCTGTTGTAAAGGCCGGTCAGCTCGTCCCGGTTGGCAATGATTTCTATTTTCTCTTTTTCTTTCATTACCTCGTCCCTTTCGTCCGAGATATGCTCAAAACGCTCTTCCAGCGAACGTGCCATGACATTGATGGAACGGGACAGGTCGCCAAATTCATCCCTTGTAGTGATATCCGACCTGGCTTTTAAATTTCCCTGAGCAATGGCCTGGCTGACTCTGTGAAGAGATTTCAAAGGACGAACAACCATCCTGTAATGGGTTACCGCAAAAACAATATTGATAATCACAATCACAAGAATAATAAAAAGAGACTGTCTGTAGAGGACCATTTCTGCCTGTTTCATTTCATGAAGATCATGGGTCAGAATCAAAATATAGTTATCAAGATTTTTAATTCCCAGCGGAATGTAAAAGTGCATGGCCATATTTTCCGGATCGACACTCAGGTAATATTTTTCGCCGGCAAACTGATAATTTGTGAGGGCTTTAAGCTTGTTATCTTTGTAATCTTCCGGAATTGTAACACTGTCCGAAGAAGCCGTCTGTATTTCATCTTTGTCGTTTATTAAAAGGAATCTTTTTTCAACAGGCACAATAATTGCAATGACCTGTTCAATCAGATCTTTTTTTGAGTCTGCAGGGAAAATCGGATTTCCGTTTACGTTTCTTGCAAAACGCTCCAGAGAACTGATAATTCCATCCACCTTTAATTCAATTTTAATCTTCGTATTTTCTGAAATTAAATCTGTCTGATTTTCAAAAATCATGACAATGGAAAAGACGATTGTAACAACCATCATCAACAGATATACAAAGATTACTTTTGAGCCGATTTTTTTAACAAATTCCATCTTTTTATTCCTTATGCATCAGGATTTTATTAGACGAAAATTTTTTAAAAACCGAAATTTTAAGGAAAACCAGGTGATGTGCGAAAGAATCAGAACAGATTCAGCACAAATGATATATTTAAGACGAAGATTTCACAACAATTCCAACAGAAAAGAATAAG
>JAOUOA010000461.1 GCA_029880625.1 Spirochaetia bacterium | reverse complement strand
AAATTCTGCTTAATATCCGTTCTAGATCGGAAACAGAAGAAAGAGAGGACCTGACTTTCTGCCGGATTTCTGATTCTGCAAGCAATTCATTCACACAGTCATGACGCTGCAGAATCTCTTCTTTGAGAAGCAGAGGATTTAAAACTGCATCTTTTAAAAAACGTTTTCCTGCATTGGTACAGGCTAAGTCAAGAACTCCAAGAAGACTCCTGTCTTTTCCTCCGTCGAAACTGTTCTGAACCAGATCCAGATTGCGAATCGTCTGGGCATCCAGCTGCATGAAGTTTTTACCCTGGAAAATATATGCAGGAGAATCCAGACGGAAAGATCCGTCCGGAAACGAAACTTCAAGATAATGCAATATCAAAGAAACACACCCCGCAGCTTCTTTTGTTGATTCATCGTATCCCAGACCGGAGGGACTGACTCCGAATTTATGCTCCATTCGACGAAGGCCTTCCGATGGAGAAGCCTTCCAGTCCTCCATCGGAACGATTTTATCCTTCGCCTCAGGCAGAACATTTGAAAGTTCAGAAAGCAGTTCAGAGGGGACAAGAATTTCACCAGGAGAATATCTGCAGTAGAAGTTTACGATCTCTTCAGCCGAAGATTCCGTCTGTGTTGAAAAAAAATCTCCGGTTGAGACATCACACAGGGCAAATGCCTGCAGATATTCTCCAGGGATTACAGCCATGAGGTAATTATGAAGAGCGGATGCAAGCAGAGATTCTTCAATCACTGTACCGGTGCTTAATACACGCCGCACACTCCTTCGCATCAATTTCGGATTTTCAGGATCGGCCGACTGCTCCGCCACGGCGACCTTGCACCCCGCTCCAATCAGTCTTGCAATATAAGTATCGGCGCTATGGTAAGGAACGCCTGCCATGGGAACGCCTCCCTGGCGACTGGTAAGCGCAACATCCATGATGGGAGCAGCTGTTTTCGCATCATCCAGAAACAGTTCGTAAAAATCACCCATCCTAAACAGAAGAATGCAGTCTCTGTACTGTTTTTTTATTTCAAGATACTGCCTCATTACTGGCGTATCGAGGGGATCCTGTCGATTGCTTTTTTTTGTCATATGATTCTTACCGTTTCAGAGCCCGGACAATCTTAATAAAGCTTTTGAGTTTTTCTTTGTTTTTTTTTCCTGGAGAATCTTCAATTCCAGAACTTACATCTGCACCGGCAGCCAATGAAGATTCTAATCTGTCTTTCACATTGTCAGGCTTCAGTCCGCCTGCAAGCAGATAAGGAAGAGTGATTTCTCTGACAAAATCTGTCTCCAAAATTTTTCCTGTCCCGCCTGGACGGCCAGGAACATAACTATCCAGAATATAAAGCGGAGAATTTCCCCAGCTGAGAAGGGATGCATTCTCTATTTTTGAGCTGACACGGACTGCAGGACAGAGAGCCGGTCTGTCTCCTCTGATGGGCCCTTTCTCGATCCAGCTGTCATAAGAATTGCGGTTCTCGATCTGTTTTTTTACTTCCAAAAAGAAGCCGGGATCAGACGCTATTTGAAACAGATCAAAAATCCCTGAAGAAAAAATATCCAGAATTTCATCACTGGAATTATCAGCAAAAACTGCAGCATGGTATACGGCCGGAAACAAATTTCTAATTTCTTCAATGATGGGGGTGATCTCTTGCAGCCTTATCTTCCTGGGGCTTCTGGGAGAGACAATCCATCCCATAAAATCAGGGCCCTGTTCTGCTACGTACAGAGAATCCTCTCTGTACATATTGCCGCAGATTTTAATCAGATACTCCATTTGCTTTAAGACAGAAACAGATCCTTTTCAGTAATGAAAATCTTTTTTTTATAAATTACCGAAATAAAAATCTTAAATATCAGTTGAATCATCAGAGATGAAAAAAATAATGTTTACAGAATGGAATTCTCAGCTGTAAAGCTTTCAGATCTGGATCTTATTCAAGATGAAATTTACCGGAAATTAATCCGCATTTCAAGGGGCGAAGATCATTTCACATCAAAATACTTCCATATCCCTTTTATTAAACAATCCGTTTTACGCATCCATTCACGGGTTCACTCCCTTCTGAAAAACCCAAACTATCTATTAACAGAAGATAAACTGGCGCATCAGATTTCTTTTTTCGGTAAAGATTTTCCTGAAGCATTTTTTCAATCTGTAAAGCATATCATACTGATTCCTGAATTTATAAAAACCCCGGAATACTTCCTGACTCATATTTATGAACCCGAAAAAAAAATTCTGGCATTCTATATGTATCCGTCACGAATGCAGCTTGACCTCAATACCTTTCAAGAAAACAGAATCACAGGGAAAAAAATCATAACTCCCGGACTGTTTCACATCACCGCACGAACCATTTCCAATTTACAAAGACAAAGATCGCATCAAAACCTTAAAGCGGAACCACATTCGCATAAAATGCATAAATTTATTCATCCTGTTTCATCTCTTTCTCATCAGGAAATCAAAGAAATGACCGATCTTTCCGACGCATGCAGCCATGCAGATTTTGCCGGAGAATTTACGGCATGACCCATGCCCCTGCGCGTTTTTTCAACGGAACATTTTTTACCGCCTCCGTCTTCGGGAAAAAGGATCTTCAAAATCTTGAAATCTTCTCAGACGAAGAAACCCGGAGGCATAAAGAAAAGGAGTTTCTTTCCGCACATTTCGGACTGAAGCAGAATCAAATTTTTTTTTTAAAACAGGAACACGGTAACCGCGCTTTTTACATAAGCAATGAATCCTCTGAGGAGAATCAGAATCTTTACTATGCTGCGGGCGATGCAATGTATACCGATTCCCCGGAAACAGCTCTCTGCATCAGAACGGCAGACTGTATGCCGGTATTTTTTTCTGCTGAAAAAAATCAGAAAAGAATCATAGGACTGATTCATGCAGGATGGAGAGGACTTAAAAACAGAATCATTCCGGAAACTCTTACTGCTGCAGCAGACAAATTTGGTATGGAGCCTGAGCATTTTTCTGTGTTTTTCGGACCATCCGCCGGGGGCGGCGTTTATCAGGTTCAGGAAGATGTGGCTGGATTTTTCAGCATAAAAACCGAAAATCCGGATCATTCCTATATGCTGGATTTACGCGCCAATGCATTGCTCCAGCTTGACAATTATCATATTACCGAAGAATCTTTTTTTGATTGCACTTTGACAAA
>JAOUOA010000460.1 GCA_029880625.1 Spirochaetia bacterium | reverse complement strand
GGTATTTGATACAATCTTTCTTCCTGTTACGGTTACAAGAGCAGTTCTTGATCAATCCGAAAAATCAAAGCAGGATAATAAAAAGCAGCACCTTGTTGATGCCGTGCGAAATGGAGAAACAGAAAAAATCAGTATTTTATTGAGTGATGGCATCAGTCCCGATCTTGCCGTATCAGAAAATAACGATAAAATTTATGATTTTCCTGAATCTTCGTTTTATGAAAATGCGGTACCCATTCTTTATCTTGCTTATCAGAATCATCATATAAATGCAGCTAAAATCCTTCTTGAAAAAAAGGCTGTTACATGGCCCGCGTCAAAGTATGCCATTCTAAAAAAAAATAAAAACATCATTCATGCCATGATTTCAAATGGAATTTCAGCTGATGAATTTTATGAATACTCGGTAAGGCATGACTCTCTGGATATGGCGGATTTTGCTCTGAGCCGCGGAGCAAATGTAAATCTTCTTTCACTCTGGGACGAAAATCAGGGGGGAGAATTTCCGGTATTGTTTTATTTTATCAAGAACAAAAATAAAAATGGAGTTGTCTGGTTTCTGAAGAAAAAAGGAATTCGCCTGAATTTTACTGATCACTTCGGAAGCGCTCTCCATTACTCCGTCCGACAGGAAGATCCTGAACTGGTTCGAATTCTTACTAAATCCGACATCAATCGAAATCTGAAAGATAACCGCGGGCGAACAGCCAGACAGCTTGCCGAAAAAATTTCAGACAACAGTTTGCGGGAAGAAATATTAAAATATCTGTAACACAAGCGCATACAATAGAATGTATTCAATGAAGAATTTTATTCAAGGAGATATAATGAAATTTATAATCACACTTATCCTATTTTTTGCTTTTTTTCACTGCGGCGAAAAAGATACAAATCACGAAACCAGATATGTAAACGCTGAAGGCGGTTTGAGAATGCGTGCAGAACCTGATTTAAAAGGTCAATTTATAACCACGATTCCTGATCATTCCACGGTAACCGTATGGGAAGAAATGGGTGAAGTGCTGAATATTTCCGGGAAATCCGGAAAATGGACCAGGGTTAAATTCAACGATCATGAAGGATGGGTTTTTGGCGGATTTTTAAGCGACAGGCAATCTCTTGAAAATACAGCCCGCCTGGGTCAATGCCTGACGTCCCTGGAAAATTTTAAAAATGGCTGCATGGGAACCTCATGCTTTGATGATTTATCATGCGGTGAAACACATTATTTTAAAAATGGAGGAACGTATTATTTTGAATATTGTGAAGGCGGCCTCAAGGGAACATGGATAGTTGAGGAAGATAAAATTATGGTTAATATTCCAGCCAAATCCTATTCTCCATATGAATGTGTCGGTGATATCGATGAAGAAAAATGCCGCAATGATTTAGAGGAAAAATATAGAGGAACCAGTATAGAAACCAATTACAGAATTGCATTATCAGGCAGCTCAAAAGTGACCGCTGACTATACAAGAAAATATACTGGAATTTTTCCGCCAGAAAGCGGCATAAAAAGCAATTCAACTGAAACCGGCACTCTTAAATATGATTGCATTGTCCCTTATGATAAATAAAGGACAATTGCATCAGGCACTGCAGCGGTCTTCAATTTCGGGATGAAAGAATTCTTCTGCATCTTTTTTTTCGGTTTTATTTTCGGGTTCGGTTTGATTGAAAATAATTTTGCCATTTTCTACAGAAAAATTCCCTTTTGAAGTTTTAGTTACGGCATATGGTGCGCCGGAAGAATCATCAGGCTCCTGTGAAGGAACCTGCTTTTCTATTGAATATGAACCATCACCATGAAATGTGTAGGTTGTACAAAATTCATATACACCGGCAGAATAGCAGTCTTTATGTGATTTTACTTCTTTCAAATAGGAAACAATATCAGCATCGGATTTTATGCTGCCGATGAGTTTTCTGAATTTAAAAAACTTACGTAAATTTTTAAGATCGCCGTCTGTCATTGCAGCTTTTTTATATCCGGGATTCAGCCGTATGGAGGTTTCAAGAGCAGACAATGCTTCTCTATCGTCATAATTGCAATATTCATTATTCAAAGAAAGCATGCATGACAGATTGTAATGAGATTTGGCATTTTCTGGATCTTCTTCAATTGCCTGTCTGTAATAATCTGCCGCTTCCTGATATTTTTTCTCTTTATATTTCGCATATCCGAGTTTGTTTAACTCTTCAGCTTTTGAAACTTCAGAAGAAGAATTGGTTTCTGCTTCATTGTTTTGTACGTTAGCAGGAGATTCTCCATCAGAACAGGAAACAAATAAAATAAAAAATACGGGAGTGAAAATAAATAAAAATTTAAGCATATTGTGCCTTATCATCAAGAGGAAGATATGTCAAGCAAGTTTCTGCCGTAGCATAATTTGAATCATTGAATGTAGAAAATCATGCTCAGGCAGAAAAACAGAATTTCCCTTCACAAGATGTAAAATCCCATAATCTCAGGGAGCATTCGCTCGCATACTTTCCAGCTCCTGCTCACAAATCTCTTCGGTCTTATAAATCATAAACTCATATCCATCAGCAATTTTACATTTATAAAAGAAGCCTGCTTTTGTTTGATCGCCGCTGAAGGATGCGCTCATCATTTCTTTTTTGCAGGAATCTTTGAAAATCTCTTTTGATACGACTCGATCCGTAATGGGCATACAGGAAGAATCCGGTTCCAGCCAGTTAAATCCATAGGAATTGGCAACTTCCTGAGGTATACGGTTTTCATCTGGATCAGGAGCGCCTGCTGCATTATTTTTTTCTGAATACTGTGATGATTCATTCTGTTGAGTTTTATCGGAACAACTTGCCGACAAAAATACAACAGTTAAAAACAATATTCGTATCATCATTAGAGAGAACCTTCCTTGAAATGATTTACAATTATCCTTCAGATATATAACTGCAATTTTACATTTAATAATGCAACCTTTATTTTAATCTCATAGCAACATTATTTTAGTTGCAAAAATTAAAAATGAAAAGCCAGGGTCTGCAGGGCCGGTTTAAATATTTTTTTCTCAATCTCAGTCCTGTGTGCTCCCGTGCTCCCTGTTTTTTCAAATAATTTTCAATCTCTTTAAATCGTTTTTTTTCTTCAGCGCTATAGGATTTTTCACCGAAGTACTGTGCTGAATAAAGAGCTGTTCTCCCTTCGGCATCTGT
>JAOUOA010000459.1 GCA_029880625.1 Spirochaetia bacterium | reverse complement strand
GAAAAATGAGGAAAATCTTAAAACTGACTGTTTCTGCCGCAGTATTGAGCTTCGCTCTGACTGCATGCGGCGGTTCTGATTCCGGAGCGGAAAGCTCAGGGGAAATCGATCCAATGAGCGACAAAGGCGTGGGACCTGTAAGTTCACTTACGCTGGGCGAACTGGATGCGGCTCTTGCTTCATCCGGTGAAAAACTTTTCAATGAAAAGTGCTCATCGTGCCATAAAATGGAAAAGCGCTACATCGGACCTGCTCTTGCCGGGGTTACTCAAAGAAGAACTCCTGAATGGGTTATGAATATGATTCTGAACCCGGAAGGCATGGTGCAGGAAAACGAAGCTGCAAAAAAACTTCTTATGGAATACAGTGCCCCCATGGCAAACCAGAGCCTTACAGAAGATGAGGCGCGTTCCATTCTGGAGTATTTCAGAAAGGTAGATTCAGAACAAAAATAAATTTAAGATCTATCAATTTTGTATTAAAAAAGGAGAAATCAAATGAAAAAGGCGACAATGATTACGCTCATCTCTCTTTTTCTGATATCAGCTGCAGGATTAATCTCAGCAGGATGCGGAAAAGGACTGGGCGGAGGACAGGCTGAAAAGGCCTTCGTGCCTCCAGGAGAACTGGATGAATACTATGCATTCATATCCGGAGGATTCAGCGGACAGCTGTCTGTTTACGGCCTTCCCTCGGGACGTCTGTTCCGTGTAATTCCTGTATTCTCACAGGATCCGGAAAAAGCATACGGGTACAATGAAGAAACAAAACCTCTTCTGAATACATCGCATGGATTCATTCCATGGGGAGATTCGCATCATCCCGATATTTCACAGACAAATGGTGAACTGGACGGACGCTGGGTGTTTATAAACGAAAATAATACGCCCAGAATTGCACGGATTGACCTTACGACATTTGAAACTGCGGAAATCATTGAAATTCCGAATTCTGCAGGAAATCACTCGTCGTCATTTGTAACAGAAAACACTGAATATGTTGTCGCCGGAACGCGATTTTCTGTTCCTGTGCCGCAGCGCGATATGCCCATCAACCAGTATAAAGGAAATTACAAAGGCGCTCTGTCCTTTATCAAAGTAGATCAAAAAACCGGACATATGAACATTGCATTCCAGATTCTGATGCCCGGCTTTAACTACGACCTGGCGCATCCAGGACGCGGCGATTCCCATGGATGGTTCTTTTTCTCAACCTACAATGTGGACGAAGCCCACTCTCTTCTTGAAGTCAACGCTTCTCAGAAAGACAAGGACTATATTGCGGCCATTAACTGGAAAAAAGCAGAAGAGTACATCAAAGCGGGAAAAGGTAAAATGATGCCTACAAACTATGCTCATAACGTTTACGACGAAGAAAAGCATATGGCAACCACTAAAATGATCCGTCAGGTCATGGTACTTGATCCAACCAATCTTCCCGATCTGGTTTATTTCATGCCCACTCCAAAATCTCCCCATGGATGCGACGTAGATCCATCAGGAGAATATATTGTGGGAAGCGGTAAGCTTGCTGCAGAAATCACCGTTCACTCTTTTTCTAAAATGCTGAAAGCCATTAAAGACAAGGCATTTGACGGGGATGCATACGGAATTCCAATTCTGAAATATGAAGCAACTCTTGCAGGCGCTGTAAAACAGCCCGGTCTTGGACCTCTTCATACAGAGTTTGACGGCAAAGGAAATGCATATACCACCTTCTTTATTTCTTCGGAAGTTGTGAAGTGGGAACTGGGTACCTGGGAAGTCCTCGACCGAAAGCCGACCTATTACTCTGTCGGACACCTGATGATTCCCGGAGGAAATTCACGAAAACCGTTTGGAGATTACGTCCTTGCCATGAATAAAATCACAAAGGACAGATATCTTCCTACCGGACCGGAACTGACACAGTCCGCACAGCTTTACGACATCACCGGAGATAAAATGGAACTCATTGTTGACTTTCCAACCATTGGAGAGCCTCACTATGCAGCCGGAATCCGCGCCGACATTTTGATGAAGAATTCCAAAAAAATCTACAAACTGGAAGAAAACAAGCATCCTTACGCGGTAAAAAGCGAAAAAGAAGCGAAAGTTGTCAGACAGGGAAATGTGGTCCATATTTACATGACAACCATCCGAAGCCATTTCGCTCCCGATAACATCGAGGGCATCAAGGTTGGAGATACGGTTTATTTCCATGTTACAAACCTGGAACAGGACTTTGACGTTCCCCATGGTATTTCCATGATTGGAGCCAATACGTCGGAACTTCTCATTATGCCCGGTCAAACGGAAACCTTCGTATGGAAACCAAAGCAGGTAGGAGTATGGCCGTTCTACTGCACAGACTTCTGCTCTGCATTACACCAGGAGATGCAGGGTTACGTTCGTGTTTCCCCGGCTGGATCCGGAGTACCGATTTCCTACACACTGGATGACGAGAAACTGTAAAACTTAAATAGCAAACCGGAAGAATTCTTCCGGTTCCTGCCTGCAGGCCGGGAGGATCCTTCTGCCTGCAGGATTTCTATTTATTATCAATCATGATTTCTATATTGAAAGGCCGAACTGCAGTTCTTTTAGACTGATTGTTAAAGAATCATATAGAGATTCAAATTCAGTTACGGTACATTTCATGCATTTATAATTTTATAATAAAATAAAAAAAATTTATACCGAATGCCAAATTACTGTGTCATATAATACAGATACTTTCTGAAAAATGCAAATATGGAAGACGGTTTTTATTTTTTGGTCAAACAAACCAGATTTCAAACCGCCATAACAGCTTTGATTTCATATTCATATCGATAAAAAAAGAAATTGTTGAAAGCTAAGCTGTGTATTGAACTGAAGCGGAACGGTATGACAGAACACTTTGTTTTAGTTAAAAATTTTGGAGAATAAAAAAATGCAATTTCTGCAACAGCTTCTAATTAAAATCCAGGCGCTTAAAATTCCTGAAAAAATCGTATCATCAAAACTGATACAGTTAATCCTTGCGAAAAAGAAAACCTCTTCAAAAATATTTATGATCGTAGGTTCGCTATTTCTTCTACTTACCTTTGTTCTGCCTCTCTGGAATATAAGACTTGAGGCACCGCAGTATCCTGAACCTCTGGGCATGTACATTCACATCAATAAAATCTCAGATGAAGCTCCACACGATGTAAAAAATATTA
>JAOUOA010000563.1 GCA_029880625.1 Spirochaetia bacterium | reverse complement strand
ACGGAAAACTCCCATGGCAAGCCCCTGCTGTTTTTCCGGGGCAAGTATGCTTCCGAGCCCTGTTAATGACGGCATGACAAGAGCGGAGCCTATGGCAACAGGAAACAGCATCAGAATGGATAAAGAAACAAGGGGCGATGAATATCCGAGAAAAACCAGAGGTACAGGAATCATGGCAAGTCCGATCTGAGCCATCTTCTTTTCGTGGAGTCTGGGTGTGAGGTAACGAACCAGTCCTCCCTGGCCAAGAGCAATTAAGAAGCCAAGATAAAGAAAAATAAAGCCAATTTCAAAAGGGTCCAGCTTAAAATCCAGTTTATAAAAAAAGGTCAGCGAAAATTCGAATCCGGAAAAAAGGAGAATGTAGAGAAGATTGATGATTACAAGATAGTAAAATCCCTTGCTGTTTAAATCTTTTAAAATGGAAAAAGGGTTTCGGATCCATCGATCTTCCGCTTTTGACTGTTCGCTGATTGTTTCCTGGAAGGAAGTATAATTTCTAAGAGCGCTTGCAACTGCCAGAAAAAAACTGATTAAAGCGCATGCTGTAAAAGGATGAAAAGCAGCCATCTCAGGATATATTTCATTCAGTTTCCAGAGTGATGAAATTCCTCCAATAACAGGACCGATGATAAAGCCGATTCCGAAAGCAGCTCCCAGAAGACCCATTGATTTCGTTCGGTCTTTTGCCTCCGTCATATCAGCCATGGATGCTGTGGCAACTCCGAGGTTTCCTGCAAAAATTCCGCCTAAAATTCTTGATAGAACAAAAGCTGTAAAAGAAGATGAAAATGCCCAAATCAGATAGGACAGGCTCAATCCAATGCTGGTAAAAATCAGAACAGGGCGTCGGCCGATTCGGTCAGATAAACGGCCCCATGTCGGCGAAAGAAGAAACTGAAGGAAAGAATATAAAGAAGCAAGAATTCCGCCAAGAATGATGATTAAGTCTTCTTCATTTCTGCGGTCTGTTGGTAGAAGTACGTACAGAAAATCCTTTAATCCAGTAAACCAGCCGTCAATGGAATGCGTTTCTGCCTGATTCAGGTAATATTCAAGAAGATCAGGAACAAGAGGAAAGATCAGAGAGAAACCAATGAGATCCAGAAGTAAAATTTGGATGAGGAGAACTTTGTTGGTTTTGGAACGGTTCATTTTTTGCCAGATAATTTTGATCGGGGAGAAAATTCAACTTTTCCCATTTCGTTAATGAAAAAAAAGGTTGAATTTACCGCCTTAAAAAAAAGAATACGGTATAAGTATTATTTATGGAAACCACTGTTGATACACTGAAGTCGCTTGAACGCTCTGATATGGTTCTTGGAATAGGTAAGGACTACATTCCGCATGTTGAGCAGCAGATTCGAAAAATTATTTTCTCAATTTACTCGGTTCCTGAAGGAGATCAAACCGGAGATCTGACAGATCGGGATATTTTATCAGAAGCTGTTTTCTGGTCTCTTGGCGAATTGATCAATAATGCAAATAAGGCTAATAACCGCTGGGCCATGCTCAGAGGAGCGCTTTTTAAAAGAGTAAAAAATGAGAATGCAGAAATTGATGAAAAAAGAGTATTAATGGATATCGATTATGCCATTGAACATGATCAGTCTGAAATGCTCAGAAAATACAATCTTCAGAATCTGGATTTAACCACAACCATTCTGAAAATGATTGAAACACACAATATAAACTCATTTGCTCTTTCAGAAAAATTCAATAAAAAAATTGATATTACGTTTAGAATTAAAAACAAAAATAACGAAAGGTTTCTTTCTGTGAATGTTGTTAATAATTCGCCAATAACCGTAATTGATAAAAAAAGAGTAGAATTCAATCTTGATAAGATCAAAGAGGATCTCATTCAGGCATCAAAAGATTCATTCCAGGCAGCTGTTTCTTTATATGACAAACCTGAAGATCATGATGGCGGCGGATTTGGCGCCGGATTACGCAGTATTATTCTTTTTCTGAAAGAAGGCTATGCTCCTTTTCAAAAGGATGTCATTTATTCACGGCTGATCCAGTACCGCTCATCCGGTAATTCTACAATCTTCAGTGTTGAGCTTCCCATACCCTGATCCTGGAATTTTTTAACTTTTATTAACCAATGCCTTTTTTTCCCGCTCCACATTCTGATGTACTTTCATTGCTGATTCAGATTTCCTTATTGCTTTTTCTTGCAAAAGCATTTGGTGAAATTTCAATGCGTCTGGGGCAGCCTTCTGTTGTCGGAGAAATTTTCGCAGGGATTGTACTTGGCCCCTCCGTTTTGGGAGCCTTGCTTCCTGAAATCAGCAATTGGTGGCTTCCCACGAATGAAGTGCAGGGGTACTTGCTGGAAACCGTCAGTTTAATCGGGGCCATTTTTCTGTTAACATTGACGGGGCTTGAAACAGACTTAAAGCTGATCCGCATCCATGCAAGAACAGCCATCAGTGTTTCACTTGCAGGAATTATTGCAACCATGTCTTCCGGCTTTTTGCTGGGAATGTATCTTCCCGAAAGCATTTTACCTTCAGAAAATAAGAGACTG
>JAOUOA010000457.1 GCA_029880625.1 Spirochaetia bacterium | reverse complement strand
CAACCGCGTAAATGGAAGAAGAAAAAAAAAATATAAAGACGAAATATGTTTTGTATTTTCTAAAGCAATTCTTCATTCATTTAAGTCTCTTTACGGATTTGTAAGAAGTATATAATAATCGTTTGCGATATATGTTTGTTTAAAACTATGTACACAATCAGTAGCATTGCTTTAAAAATATTTTTCAATTACTTTTTTTCATAAATAAAAAAATATATTTTTTTATTTATGAAGCATTTTATGATGAAAATCATAAAAAATATTGTAAAATATTCATGGTGTTAAATTGCAGGAATATTATTTTATATAAATTTAATGAATGTTAATTTTATTGTGTGACTTTGGTCACAAAGGCCGGAGAAAATATCAAACGATTATCTTTTGATTTGTTTCTTTTTAAGATGCATATTTCTGGACTGTTCTACTTTTTCAATATCCATTCCACCGCATCCATAAATATAATCGCTCTGTAAAGACAATCCCGATGCAATATTAAAAAAAAGCTCAAAATTTTTGTAATTTTTCATGGAAACAATAAAATCACCGATTGTATTGGCCCTCCATAATGATAAAGCAAAGCCCTGTTCAAAATGAAACCAGTCTTCTGTGGTGGGGAGAAAGTGCCAAGTAACTCTTGTGCCGTCATATAAACCGGATGAAGTGCAGATAGCTTTTCCATGGTGATTTCTTTTAATTACCAGTTCAAATTTTGGCCATTCTGGTTTGCAGTCTGACCGGCCGGAAACAATTTTCTGGTAACCAGATGGCTGGGGTTCCGGTACATTATGCCTGACTACAGTATCAACCCAGCCGTTGCCTCCGGCAGTTTCGCTTCCAAGTAATTCAGGAAGTTTGCTGCTGTTCCAGGAAGTGCAGAGATTTTTTGCAAAAACTATGTCGGCAAGCTTAAATTTTGCATTTGGCATTCTTCGCTCTGTTAATTTTGTAATCTTCAAATATCCAGATTTTGATTTAATTATAGATTTTTCGTTAATTCCACCGCAGCCAGTGTAATAATCGCTTTCCAGCGCCAGATTCGCAACGAGCTGAAAAAAAGCCATGAAATTCTCTTTATTTTCAATTTTTGTTTCATAGTCGCCTTTAGAATCCAGTTTCCACAGACTCAGTTGAAATCCGCCTTCGTATTTAAAATAATCCTTTGTTTTAGGAATGATCTGCCAGGTGACTTTTTGCCCATCATAGAATCCTGCTGATGTGCATGTTGCAAGGCCATTGCTTTGGCGCTCTATTACTAATTCAATTTTTTTCCATTCAGGATTGCAGTCAAATCGTCCAAGGACAATTTTTTGATACCCCCTTTTTTGTTTTTCAGGAACTCTTTTGCTGGTGACATGATCAATCCAGCCGTTTCCACCGGCAGATGTTGAGCCAAGGTTGACAGGTAAAATGCTTTTATTCCAGTTATGGCACAATTTTTTTGCAAATTGATCATCTGCAAGTTTCATTACTTCTGCAGAGGCTGAATCAACCGACAATCCCAGAAAAAATAATGCAGTAAGTGTGAATATAAAATTATATATTTTCATAGTATTCTTTATTAAATAATAATAGCATATTAAATTTTATTTTTTTTTAATATTCGAAAACCATAGTGTTAAACTGAACCCAGCGGGTTGGGTTTTTTAATGGAAAATTCATTTAATTGAACCGATAAATCCATTGTATTTTTCAATCTTTTCAAAATTTTTCAGCATTATAAATCAGTAACACTTTGATATGTTTTTGAATTTAAACATATTTTGTAAACATAATTCATTTATTATTTTACCATAAAAGATTTCTAAAAAAATATGCACTTACAATTTTATGTTGTTAAATAAAATTATTTTATTCTATTTTCTTAGATACAACTTATAAAAATTGAATAAAAGCTGAATTACATTTGCTTCATTTTATAAACATACCGGATAATAATCAATAAACTATTATCTAACATTATTTATAATTATTATGATATATGTCATAAATGATTCTGGACATGACGTGTCCCCGTTTTTAATACCAACCTGAATGGTGAAAATTCTCTATCTCAAGCTGTTTTTTCTAAATACTCCAGAGGCGATAACCCGTTCAATGAGCTATGCGGTCTTTCCGTATTAAAATATGTTCTCCAATTTTCAATTATATTTTCTGCTTCATAAATATTTCTGAACCAGTGTTCATTCAGACATTCAGTCCTGACTTTGCCATTAAAGCTTTCAACAAAAGCATTCTGAGTAGGTTTTCCTTTTTCGATAAAATGGATATCCACATTATTTTCAGATGCCCATCTCAGAAATATTTTAGAAGTAAACTCAGGACCGTTATCAACAACAATTTGATCTGGTAATTTTCTGTATGACTTTATCTCTTCGAAGATACGAACAAGATGAAATCCTGTTATTGAAAATCCAACTTTCATTTGAACTGCTTCGCGTGAAAAGTCATCAATGATATTCAGGATTCTAAATTTTCTTCCATCATACAGGCTGTCACTCATGAAATCCATAGACCAGCGTATATTCGAATTGTTCGGCAGTCTAATGGGAATTTGATTCAGATGAATTCTTTTCTTTCTATTTTTTATTCTGTATTTTAAGCCCATTTCAAGGTATATTCTATAGATTTTTTTGATATTTACTATGTTTGTTTTTGAAACATATCTATGAATCTGTCTGTAGCCGTATTTTCGATGTTTCATGGCAATTTCATAAATCAGATTACGAAGCTCCTGATCTTTAATGATTTTCTTATGCCGGTACGCAGTTCTGGAAATTCCTGTAATTCTGCAGGCCTTTCTTTCTCCGATAACTGGGATGACCAATTTCGCTGCTTCTTTTTTCTGCGTCCGGCTTACCACTTTTTTTCAACGATCATCTTCATGGCCCGGAGTTCCAGTTCCTTTTCTGCAAGAATTTTCTTTAACTCGGTATTTTCATGTTCGAGCTGCTTCATCTTTTTAATATCACTGAGCTCCATTCCGCCGTATTTGGATTTCCAGCGATACAGGGTATTTTGATGGATTCCGTGTTTTCTGCAGAGATCCTGCACGGGAATTCCAGAGTCTGTTTCCTTGAGGATCTTATATATCTGCTCTTCTGTGTAGCGTTTCTTTTTCATTGTATTCTCCTGTAATTTGCTTATTCAGCTTTACAAGAGAATTTTCACCATTCATACTGGGTCGGATTCC
>JAOUOA010000458.1 GCA_029880625.1 Spirochaetia bacterium | reverse complement strand
TTGCAGTCGGCCTGTCGGCTCTTCTGGGTTTTAAGATTCGCCATAATTTTTTCCGTCCCTATCTATCAGTCAGCCTGAGTGAATTCTGGCGACGATGGCACATCACCCTTGCATCGTGGATACGGCGGCATGTGTACATTCCTATGGGAGGCAGCCGCAGGGGAAAATGGACACAGGGAAGAAATTTAATTTTCTGCATGGTTCTGATCGGCATCTGGCACGGAACCGGCCTTCATTTTTTCGCATGGGGACTTTTGCATGGAATTTTTCTTTTCATTGAAAAAGCTTTTCTTCTTGATCTATATGAAAACTTTGAACGAAAAATAAAATTTTCCGGAAAGATATCCGGATGGATTGTCACGCAGATGTTTGTCACTTTGACCTGGGCAATTTTTTTTATAAAGTAAAGAGAAAATATTGTAACCGGCATCAAAAAATCAATTTTTAAAAATATTTAAGAAGATTATGAAAAAGATAAAACAAAATACGAAAACATCATTCAGAATCATTGCCTCAATTAAAATTTTCTTTCAGATTCTTCTTTTCATATCAGGCACCGCCGCCGGTTTTATTCTTTATGTATATTTTTATCAATCGCATCATCTGAGTAAAAAAACAGAATCCATTATTTACGAGAGTTTTTAAAATGATCCGTTTTTCAAAAATTTGCAGATGGATTTTATATCCTTTCAGGACTCCGTCATTTCTTGCAGGAATGCTTTTTGGATTATTTATGATTGGACCGGGAACCTTTATTTATTCCTGCCTAGCATGGAGCAATTCCTTTCAATGGATTCTCCCTGAAATTCAATCATCAGAAATTTCAATGAATGAACCGGATCTGCTTTTTACGGCACGTTCTCATGAGGCAGTAAATTCATTCCGTACATTTTATACCGGCAGCTCTGAATTTGTTTCCGGAGAACCATCCGTTCCCCAAATCATCAACCTTCGCCTGAATCATTCAGAAAAGAATCATCCGGTATTTCTAGGCGCTTCCGGTCCGGCCATCTGGCGCGGAGCATGGTTTCTCTGGAGATTAAAAAGGCGAAATCTTGCTCCTGCCAAACTGGTTATATTCGTAAATCCCAGCTATGCGCAGTCAGGATACAATCCTGACTCTTCAAACCGGGATCGATATTTTCCAGACAGCGAAACTTTTTCAATTTATTCGCAGATTGATTCTTCCCTGATTAATGCTCCTGTGAATATTAAAGGCAGGCTTGAACTTTCCGGATCCATTCTTCAGTCTTACATAAGAATCTATCGCCGCAATCTTCATACAATCTTTGCGAAGCCTGTAAACCACTTCCTGCTCGACTTGCTTAATAATTCACGGTCCGCCGCCAGTACATCTCCGCCTGTAATCATTCGCAAAAAAACCTTTCCCTCATCAAAAGTCGAACTTGAGATGGAAACCAAAAGAATCAAAATGCCGGATGCTTCTTCTGTTACAGATTTTACCCGATCACTGGAATTTTTAAAAAAAGCCGCAGAAGAAAATAAAACAACAGAAATTGTTCTTCTGGTTCAGCCGTTAAACCGTGAATATTACCGGAAATTGGGAATGAATCCTCACCTTAATGAAAGGAGATATATAGAAACTATAAAATCAAAAGTTAAAGACAGCAGCATTCAAATTCGAGTGATCCACGAACTCAATCACAGGAGCCTTTTTACAGACTCCGTACACTTCAACCGCAGGGGACGGGAAATGATTGCAGATACTGTCATAAGAGTACTGTAGCACGAACATATCAACGTAAAGATCTTCTGACTTTTTTCTTTGAATCGATTCTACTGTATGAATCAGAAATCAAAATCCATGCGATATTCAGGCGAATACAATGTTCAAAATAACGAACCCGGCAACAGTCAGATCATTTACTTTAAATTTAAATCGAAAACTTTTTTATTCGTCATTTTCATCGACCTGTAATAAATCAATGCCTTTCACCCCTCCAGCCGTTGGTGAAAGGAAATTCGGCCTTTTTACAGCTCTGCAAAATTATTCAGAATGAACTTCAGCATTACAGAATATTTACTTTACAAAATTATTGCTTCATAATAAAATTTATTTATGTTCGATCTTTCTTTTTTAATTCAAAAACCGTTTCTGTTCGGTTTTTTTATTTTTGGAATTGTACTGATCCGTTATCTTCTTTTTGCAGGTCTTGCATATCTGATTGTATGGAAAAGAAAGTGGTCGGATAAATTCCGAATTCGACAAATTTATCCAGATCAGAAAATCATTTTATATGAATTTTTGAATTCCATTCATACCTTTATATACTTTGCACTGACCGGATCTTTCATTTCGTATCTTTACAATCAGGGCCTAACTCAAATTTATATGGATTTTGACCGATTCGGAGGTCTGTATTTTACAGCAAGCATCTTTTTAGCTCTTATTGTCCATGATACTTACTTTTACTGGACACATCGTTTCATGCATTTGAAAAAGATATTTCCCTATTTTCATAAAGTTCATCATAAAAGCGTAAATCCCTCTCCCTGGGCGGCATTTTCTTTTCATCCCCTGGAGAGCATCGTGGAAGCGGGAATTCTTCCACTCCTTGTTCTTCTTTTCCCCTTGCACCCTTATGCATTGAGTATCTTTCTTGCTGTAATGACTCTGCTGAATGTAGAAGGACATCTTGGATATGAGTTTTATCCGAAAGGATTCACCCGTCATTTTTTCTGGAAATATTTCAATACATCAACACATCATAACATGCACCATCAGTTTTTCAGCTGCAATTACGGGCTGTATTTCAACTGGTGGGATCAGATCATGAAAACAAATCATAAAAATTATCATTCGTATTTTAAAACAATGCGGCCCTGAAAGAAGGGTTTTAATAAAAAGATATTTATGATTGCTCCATAAATATCTTCATTAATTCTTCAAAACTGCCAGTTGAAACTGAATCTGATGATATTGAACTGAAATTTATATTCATAGTATTCTCCTGGATATTTTCATGCTCCAGAACTATCCGCTCAATTGCCCGGGGTTCCTGATCGGAAAATATTAAAATATCATCGCCATGAACACGAAATATATTTTCTTTCTTGAGTTTTTCAGACAGATATTTTCCAAAAGATATAAGAATTTCGTTTCCCTTCTTCCATCCATGCACCCGGTTAAATTCGCTAAAATTTTTAAAATCAATATGGCAAATAAATT
>JAOUOA010000037.1 GCA_029880625.1 Spirochaetia bacterium | reverse complement strand
ATGCTCCAGATGTTTATTATTTACTGAAGCCGCACCCGGGATCGTTTTTATATCGTAATTTAAATTTATTCTCTTTGTATTTAAAAACCGGCATGTCTACTGTCTTGTTTTCAGGTTTGATTTCGTTAACTGTTCCTTTGATTATAATCTTTAAGTCTGTATTTTTAAGATTTACCGGAAAATTAAGCAACAGCGAATTTGATTTTTTTCAATTGTTTTTGTTGATCCTTTCGATTCTTGTAGTATCTGTATTTTTTTCTTTTTTGCGATTTGGAGATTTCTCTTTATGGTATTTTGTTTATCATACGCTGCCAGGAGCAGATGCTATCCGAGCAGTTTCGCGGATTATTGCCGTACTGATATTCCCTTCAGCAATTTTGACAGCAGCTTTGGTTGACAGGATCCGCGCAATTCCAGCAGCAGGAATTTATTTATCCTGGCTTCTTTCGTTTATGGTTGTAATTGAAAATTCTCATTTTTATAATTACACCTACAGCAAAAATGATCACAGATTTCTGGTTGCCGAAATTGAAAATCGCCTGACGAACAGCGGCTGCAGCGTCTTTCACTACAGAAATCCAAAATATGTTTCTTTATTTTCCGATGTAGATGCGATGTGGGCTTCTCTCAGAACAGGAATTCCCACCGTAAACGGCTACAGCGGAGGAATTCCTCCTGGATGGAAGCTGAATGACCGCAGCATCGTCGAAAAAAAAGATATTAAGGAATGGCTGGCAAAAAATCAAGTTGTGGTGCCGGATAAAAAAATCTGTATTTTTTCTGAGTGAGGCGATTGAATTGAGAATATTAATTGTTGTATGGGTCTGTCTTTTTTTAATGATTTCAACTGAATCAATTTATTCTGAAAAAAACCGGGTTTCGTCAATTCTGCTTCCCGACGGTTATAAAAGAATTACGCTTCAGCCGAATTCGTTTGAAGACTATTTGCGAAATTTTCCTCTGAAAGGAAAAGGTGCTCCTGTTTATTATTATAACGGCAGAAAAAAGGCTTCGCAGAAATTTCATTTTGCTGTTCTGGATATTGATACGGGAAGCAGGGATCTTCAGCAGTGTGCCGATGCCGTTATGCGTCTGCGTGCAGAGTATTTATATTCAAAAAAATTGTATCATAAAATTAAATTTAATCTTACTTCTGGCGATCCTTTCCCCTACAGCAGATGGGCAAAAGGAGAAAGGCCTCTGATAAAGAAAAACAGACTGTATTTTATAAAAAAACATGGATTCTCTTATGAATACAGGTCTTTTCGAAAATATCTGGATTTTGTATTTGTTTATGCAGGTTCGTATTCTCTTTCCAGGGAACTGATCAGCGTTTCTGACATTCAGAAGATACAACCCGGTAATGTCTTTATACAGGGCGGTTTTCCAGGACATGCTGTGATTGTTATGGATACTGCAATTCATAACAAAAGGGGAGATGTTATTTTTCTTCTTGCGCAAAGTTATATGCCTGCGCAGGATATTCATATACTCCTGAATCTAAAAGATGGCGAATTGAGTCCCTGGTACAGCATAAATTTTCGTAAAAACCTTGAAACGCCCGAATGGATATTTCATAAAGAAGATTTAAAAAAATTCAGAAACTGAATTTTTAAGATCATACTTTTCTTGAAAACAATTCTTGCTTTATCGCCTGTGAATATGCGAAAATATTGGATTCATTTCATTCTGAAAATAACAAATTAAATTAACAGCGTCGGAAATGAATTTATGCAAATTTTGTTTTCTGTATTATAAATGTCATGACTTATGAGCGATTGTTTGATTGGAAAAAAAATTCCTTTTCTAGAGTATGAACGGGACCGCCCGGGTAAAGGCTGCTTGAGAAAAGATTGAAGGAATGGACTGGAAATATTTCTGTCTGGAACTGGGAAAATTCTTCCATGTATTCGCGGATTCTTCCCCCAGTTGCTTTTTTAATTCTTGCCAGGGTAACATGGGGAGAATATTTTTTTTTATCCGGATTGATTCCGATTGATTTAAGCTTTTTTGAAACTCTGCTTTGCAGCTCGGTCAGTTCATCAGAATCTTTTACTCCGAGCCAGATTGTATTTAAATCTTTTGCCGTTAAAAACTGTCCGATTCCCTTCAGATTCAGATTAAAAGATTTGAAGCTTACATCGGAAAGGACCTCTGTTAGCGAAGGAAGTTGATGTTGTTCCATTTCGCCAATAAAACAGAGAGTAATATGCAGCTGTTCCTTTTTGACCCATCGTGCATTGGGAATTCCGTAGCAGATATTTCCGATTTCTTCCTGAATGGATACAGGGATTGATATGGCTGTAAACAGTCTCATGAAGTTCCCTTGCGTTTTTCCAGAAGGGAGGAAAGAATCTCAAGATCTGAACTGCGCGTCAGCTTGATATTGCTTTCATCCGCCTCCACAAGAGTCCCTATTAAACCTTCAGCTTCACCCCATGTAAGAAGGTCTGTAAATTCCTGATTCTGATTCTCGGTATTCATTTTTTTAAGTGAGGAAAATCGTATGACCTGGGGTGTTTTTACTGCGAAAACTTCATTTCGATTTAGAATCCCTGACATTTTTCCAGGTAGAGCATTTCCCGTTACAAGTGTTTCTGTAACGGGAGAGACTAAAGAAGCGATTTCTACCTCGGGATTTTCATAAAAGACGGAATAAAGCCTTTCCAGTTCTTCTTCAAGAAGAAGAGGACGGGCTGCGTCATGAAAAAATAAAAGATCATCTTTTTTTACAAAATTTTCAAGACCATGAATTCCATTGAGAGTAGAATCATGTCTGTTCTTTCCGCCCGGAACCGCTTTAAAAAATAAATTTTCTTTCTCCAGCTGCATACGGACTGTGTTTAATGCGTCTTCTGTTTTCTCAAGATATTTTGGGTTGGCCACGCAGATCATTCCGCCATGTCTCTGCCAGTTGATAAAAGTTTCTGCGCTGTGCAGAATGACCGGCTTTCCTTTTAAATTCAGAAACTGCTTGGGGACCGAAGATTTCATCCGCGAACCGCTTCCGCCGGAAAGTAAAATAAAATGAGCATTCACCAGATTGCATTATCCTTCTTCTACCCGATTTCGGCCAGCATTTTTTGCTCTGTAAAGCGCATCATCAACGCGTTTTATGATTGTTTCCGAAGAGTCGTCATCATGAAGTTCTGTTACGCCAAAACTACAGGTAATCTGCTTGGGGCATTCCGGGTTATGTGCAGAATTAAATTCAATGAGCTTTCTCAGGTTCTCCGCCATCACGGCCGCTTTTTTTATGCTTGTTTCAGGAAGTAATATAATAAATTCTTCGCCCCCGTATCTTGCAAAAATATCCGTAATTCTGATGTTGCTTTTGATCAATTTGCTCAGATTGATCAAAATTTTGTCGCCTACAGGATGACCGAATTCGTCATTAAATTTTTTGAAATAGTCTATATCAAATATAATTAAGGACAGAGGGTGATTGTAACGCAGCGATCGTTCAATTTCATTTTCAAGATTTGAATTGAAACGGTTTCTGTTATAGGCCCCCGTAAGAGGATCTTTCATGGCAAGTTCATGAAAGAACTTTTTTTCTTTGTCAATTTCTGTTATGTCAATAAGAGAAATCAAAACTTCTGGATAATTCGGAATTTGTTTTGTGTGCAGTAAAAAAGTGTGGACGGAATCGTCTTTTTTGTTCAAAAGATAGATAATCATTTCTCCGCTGTTAAAAGACGCATGCTTGAGAACTTCATAAAAACTGATGTTTTCAAGAATTGAATTGTCAGGAAATACAAGGTAAGGGTCCAGAATCGAAATCTGCTGTTCGTTCATTTGTTCGGGATTGATATTTAAAAACTGCTGAAATGAAACATTCATATAATGAATGTTTCTTCCCTGACAGATCATCATAAAATCAGGATGAGAATCCAGAACAGTGCGAATGATTTCGTTTTTGGCATTGATTTCACTTCTCTGGTAAAGGCTAAGCGACAGCTGATAAAGCGAAGTCAGAAGCTGATTGGGATCAACGGGTTTTTTCAGGTATTTTTCAACTCCAAGATCAATTGCCTGTAAAAAATACCCTTCTTCATTTTCTGAAGTAAGGATCATTATAGGGACTTCTGGATTGATTTTTTTAATTTCATGGACCATTTCAAGTCCGTTCATTTCAGGCATTTTTATTCCGGTGATGACGATATCCGGTTTTTGCTGTTGAAACAGCTCCAGGCCTTCTTTTCCGTTTTCAGCGGTATAGACGACCGATACAAGATCAATCAGCAGGTTAAAAACAATTACACGGGTATCCGAATCATCTTCTACATATAAAATGTTGAGACGGTTTAACTCCGGTATTTTTTCTCGTTTTGAATCCGCCATAATATTAAAATTCGGTATTTAAAGAATGAGCATTGAGCTTTATGAAAAAGTATTCTATGCATCTCCTCCATGATTCTATTATTCTAAGAAATATAAGGATGCGCCCATCAGACAGAAAAACCTTTATATTTTATAATTATCGTCCTGAACAATGGGATCAAATGCATTGGATCATGCTCCTGTATCAATTAGACTCCTGAAAGTCACGAATTTTTCTCCAAAAAACGATCTCTTAAGTAAAATGGATAATATAAAATTAAGAAAAAAACAATCCCGATCATCTGCATGGCAATTATGTAATATGGCCATGGACCCAGAAAATCCAGAAAGGACACGGAAAACGGCTTATTAATGAGATATCCGTAATTGGCGCCGATTGAAATATTCAGTATAATCGCTGTAAAAAAATAAATTTCAGAAAATAAAACTGCCCGAATTACAGCTCCTTTTTTTGGATAGATCTCCAGTCCGAAAACAGGATACAGGGCCGCAGCAACCAGCAGAGAATGGCCGATAAAAAAACTGATGAAGTATATGTGAGGAAACGAAAAGCTTAAATCCGGCGTAATCAAGCCGTGAATGGAACCGCTTAAAACCCAGAAATAGGAAAGTTCAACAAGCCATTGTTTGCGTGTTATCAGAGCAAAAATAACAGCGATTGTGGCCCAGCTGCAGAGTTCCATGGGAAGATCATAGCGAACGTCCCAGAGACCTTTTTCAATTCTATAATAATTCAGAGCTGCGAAATTGAGTATAAGGATTCCAGCCAGTAAAAAATCAAGAAGACGCAAAGCAGGATGGGTTTTATACTTTTTCCCCCAGTAAAAGAGCAGGAGAAAAATAAACACAGTAATAAAAATTACGACAAGGTGTTCAATGGATCCTGCTTTAAAGCCTTCATTCATAAAGATTGAAAGATTGGAAACAAGAGCTGTAATTGCAATTCAATTTTAACCGCTACAGTGTACCATTTAACAGTCTATTCTTTTAATCCCCATTCACCTGTAATTGATAGAAAAAAATCTATGATGTGATGCAGATTCTGGGTGACGTTTCACCGTTTTTAAAACCAACCTGAATGGTGAAAATCCTTCGTGACAGTCTCTTAATTTTTTACAGGATACGCATAAAAGCAAATGATATGCATAAAGCCTTTCAATTAATTTCAGCTGATCTGTATCTTTTATGAAAATAAGCCGGGAAGGCTTCTTGTTGTTCCGCATTCGGAGCAATCATAAAGCGGGATATATATAATTCCATTAATTACAGGCTGCGAAGACTGCAGTGACAAAATGCTATTCTTTTTACAGGCAGGGCAGAGCATTTCCACTTCTTCCGGGGCCGTACTGATACCAATTGGCTCCTTGCACTCTGAAAGGGTTTTATCAAAAGGAACGATTTCAGATTCGAGAATTTTTAATCCTGCTCTGTAAAATCCTGGAGAGATTTCTCTGCACCACTGAACGCTGGCAGTTAATCTGTCAGCATAATTCTCAATATAATGAAAATGGATTAAGATCTTTTCTCCGATTTCTACTTTTGTATGCAGATCGAATGAAAGCCCGGAAAGACTCATATCATGAATTGCAGCCTGGTAAAATTTCTGGCCTAGATTTTTAATATAAGCATCATCCAGAGGGGAATATTGGACTTGAACATTTACGCATAAATATCTTGATTCGATGCGGTTTTCTGTCTTAGAAACTGGGATTTGATTTGTTTCGGGATGAATTTTTTCCATTTTTTTTGGAACAGAAGTTCAAAAGAGAACAGCCTGCTGATTATAATTTAATTCAGATGTATAAAAACAGCGATAATAATTTTGGGATCATCTATGGAATCAGGATTTATCTCTTTTGATCACATTGTTGATGACGTTTTCCAGATCCTGCTGATTTGTTTTAGATTTAACAAGAACGGCGCTGACTCTGTCTGAATATTCTTTCGTTACATCCTGGGCGGAAAAAATGACAACTCTGGGAGGAACAATCCGTTTTTCAATATCTTCAAGCAAATCAAGTCCTGAGCCGTCCGGAAGGCCAATGTCCAAAAGTACCAGATCAAAACTTTCTGAAGAATACAGTGAGCTTCTTGCCGCCTCAATGGAAGAAACCCATACAAGTTCACAATGCTGCTGAAGCATTTCCTTTACAATTTTATGGATATCCGGTTCATCTTCCACATGTAGAACACGAGGAATTTTACCCGGATCTGCGGAATTTCGGATCGATTGAACGAGGCGTTTTTGATCAATCGGCTTTTGGAGCCAGTCCACGACATTGATGGCACCGCCATTGATTTCTTTTTTGGTTTCATTTGCCTTGATGGATACAACAACAACAGGTATGTCTTTGAAGCGGGAGTCTTTTCTCAATGTATCCATAAATTGGACGCCGTCTCCATCAGGGAGAATCAGATCAAGTGTGATTGCTTTATAATTTTCCCCGTTTGTTTCAAGAAGACGCATTGCATCTGCAGTACTGTATGCAACATCGCTATTGTAGCCTGCTTCAGCTAGAATCCGTCTTACCAGGGCTGCTATGTCTGGATCGTCTTCAATTATTAAAATGCAGGATGTGGTTTCTCTTGGAATATGGTGGATTTCAATATCATCAGGACTTCCAACCAGTTCAGAAAATTCAATGAAAAAGGTCGTCCCGACCCCTTCATGCGAGACAAAGTCAATCAAACCTCCGTGTTTTTCCATGATAATTTTTGCAATGGAAAGACCCAGACCCGTGCCGCCTTTCTTTTTTGTATCGGATGAGTCTGATTGCGTAAATTTTTCAAAAACTTTATCCTGAAAGTCTTTTGGAATTCCGGGACCGTGATCTGTAACGGAAATTCGAATCAATTGGCTGCCGTGCCTGGCAATGCTTACTTCAATTGTTTCGCCTTCAGGAGAAAACTTTGCAGCATTGGACAGAAGATTGGCCATGACCTGCATCAATCTGTCTCGATCGCCGTAAATTTTTGCTTCGTCGATTTTTTTTACAAGAACAAATTTTACTCTGTGTTGATCGGCAAACCCCGCATTGTCCTTCAGGGCCTGCTCAAGAAATGGAATAAGTGATATATTGTTGAATTTAAATGCCATCTGACCGGATTCAATTTTCTGAATATCCAGGATGTCGTTGATCAGAAGAAGAAGGCGTTCTGTATTATTATTCGCAATATGAAGCAGATCCACAGCTTTCTGGGGAAGTTCTCCTACGGCGCCTCCGCTGATCAGTCCCAGGGATCCGCGAATTGAGGTGAGAGGCGTGCGAAGTTCATGGCTTACAGTTGAAATAAATTCGTTTTTCATTTTATCAATGCGTTTTCTTTCTGTTATATCTCGTACAATTGCAATAAATCTTGCCTGCTCGCCTGCAGGATTGATGTATTGGAGGGCAACTTCTACAGGAATTCCATGCCCATCTTTGTGCTTATGGGTGGTTTCGAAATGGATAATGCTGGCTTCTCCGGTTTTTAAGGGCTTGATGATAATCTGAAATTTTTCTTTACTGTAATCCGATGAAAGCTCCATGGGAGTCATCTGCATCAGTTCATTATAATGATAGCCAACCTGACGGATGGCGCCTTCATTTACATAAAAAAATTGATAGGTTTCGGCGTTAAAAATAAAGACGCAGTCAAGGGTCTGGTCCAGGGTTGATTTGAACTGGCGCAGTTCCATCTGCGATTTTTTACTCTCGGAAATATCTCTTACGATGCCGCTGTACATTTTGATCCCTTCAATTTCCATTTCGGCCACGGCAAGTTCCAGCGGGAAAAGCGAACCATCTTTTTTTTGGCCGGTTACTTCTCTTCCGATTCCGATGATTTTTTTAATCCCGGTTTTTTCATAGTTTTCCAGGTAGCCGTCATGTTTGCTTTTATAGGGTTCCGGCATAAGCATGTTTATATTTTTACCGAGAACTTCTGTGCTTCTATACTGGAAGATATTTTCTGATGCCTGGTTGAAGCTCAGGATTTGGCCTTTTGAATCAATGGTGATCAGCCCGTCCACCATTGTATCTATTATGGTTTTCAGGCGGATCCCGGTATTGATAATATCATTTCTTAGATTTTTTTCATTTTTAAAAGCATCGGAGTTTAATCTGTAAAATCGTTTTATGTTGATGATTAAAAACAAAATGCCGGAGATCGAAAGGATTGAAATAAATAAAATCCAGTAAATCGATTTATTGATTCGGCTCTGGAGAATTTCTTTCAGACTTCTGGATGCATTTTCATGGATAGCATCCACTTTTTGAATGATCTGAGTGCCTTCATGGAAAAGGCGCATCTGCTCCTGTTTAGTTTTACGGGGGTTTTTGTAACCTTTCATGTTTTTCAGGTAATTCAAAATTTCCTGGTTGGATTTTATAATATCATCATGGACTTTGTCTTCGCCGTAATAACTTAAAATCTCTGATGAGATCTGCATTCGTTCCAGGTTTTCTTGAATATTCTGCTTTAACAGTTCAATTTCAATTGTATGTTTTATTCCATGATGGATCTGAAAATTGGAGCTGTTTTGAGCCCGGAGCCTTCCCAGCTGATCAGAAATTTGCGGAATTTTTACAATCACAAGATCAATTAAAGTATAAGAAGGAAGTTCCGGATCCAGAATTAAATTCGATTTTCTGGAAAGGTCAATTAAAATAAAATGAAGCTCCAGGATTAAATGCGTATATTCTTCTAGAATTGAATCCGATGAAACATGATTTCCTGCGAGAGCTTTTTGATAAAGAAATTTGCTTTGTTGTTTAATCTCTGAAAGCGAAGAATGGATATTGATATGATGTTCATGGGCGGTATCTGAATGCTGCAATAAATTTTCGAATTCAATTTGTTTTGAATCCAATCCTAATTCTTTCTCGGAAAAATTCCCGCTTTTCAGTTTTATATAATGAAGCCCCCGGATTTCCTGAAGTTTTTTATATGAATTATAAATACTGCCGGCATCGTCAACGGAAAGAAGTTCAGATCTTGTAAAGATCAGTTCATGGAAAAGTGAAGCGATAAAAGATATGCCTGTAATGCAGATAATAAAAACAGGTAGAATGGTCGCTGTTAAATAAAGCTTGAAATGTTTTTTTTGTTCGGGATTTTTATTTCCGGATATGTCCGGCAGTAGATTTTGAATTTTCATGACAGAACTATAAACAAGATCCTTACAACGTTACTGAAAGTGTAATCAGGAATGTTTTTCCCAGATTTGTTTGATTTGTTCGGAAAGCGTCATGGGATCAAAGGGCTTGGAAATTACATCCATCGCTCCCAGGGATTTCAGTTCTTCCACTTCTGAAGGTTGAACTTTTGCTGTCATAAAAATAATGGGGATGGATGTATATTCAGGAAGTTTGCGGATTGCTTCCAGTGTTGCCGGTCCGTCCATTTCCGGCATCATTACGTCAAGAAGGACCATATCGGGAGCAAATGATGATATCGATTCAAGAGCTTCTTTCCCGGAACTGCATACTTTCAATGAAAATCCGCCTACAGATTCAAGGGCAATTTTTGCAATGGACTGGATGTCAATTTCATCCTCAACATACAGGATTTTATTTAGTGCAGACATAGGTCAGGCAACATCCGGTTCTCTGAATTCGCTACTAATTTTTAGAATTTCAGGAAGCAGTTCTAAAAATTTTTCAACCAGACTCGGATCAAAATGTTTTCCACTGTTCTCTTTTATATATTCTACGGCTTTCTCAACAGGCCAGGGTTCTTTATAGGGCCTTCGTGAAGTCAGTGCATCATATACATCAGCCAGAGCAGCGATCCGTCCTGACAGAGGGATTTCTTCTCCTTTTAACCCTGCAGGATAACCCGATCCGTCCCACTTTTCATGATGAGTCAATGCAATGTCATGAGCCATTTTTAAAAGATCGGATTCATCTTCCGCAAGAATATTGGCCCCGATTTGGGGATGAGATTGAATCACTTCAAACTCTTCCTTGGTCAGCTTGCCGGGTTTCAGAAGTACGTTATCGGGGATTCCAATTTTTCCTATATCGTGCATGGGGCTTGCATTGAGCAGAAGATCACATTCATATTCATTGAGTCCGGCGCTTGCGCCAAGAAGAGCGGATATTTTGCTCATACGGATGATATGAAGGCCGGTTTCATTATCCCTGTATTCTGCCGCTCTTCCAAGGCGTCTTACAATCTGCAGGCGGCTGTCATGAAGCTTATCCTGTGCAATTTGAAGCTGATGGGTTCTTTCTTCAACTTTTTGATCCAGAATTTTGTTCTGTTCTTTAATCATTTTCTGTGCAAGATGAACTTCCAGAAGATTTCTTACCCTTGATGTGAGTTCATCCATATCAAATGGTTTTGTAATATAATCTCTGGCACCGCCGTCCAGAGCGCGCTGCCTGTATTCTTTGGAGCCCTGCGCCGTTAAAACAAGAATGGGAGGGATGTCGAGATCTTCCAGAGTGTTCAGGTGGTCCATCACCTGATACCCGTCCATATAAGGCATATTGATGTCGAGGAGGATTAGATCGCTGTTGTCCTTTCGGAGCATATTTTCAACTTCTCGAGGATCCTGAGTCGATAAAACATGTTCATAACCTACTGCAGCGAGCATTTTTTCAAGGAGTCTTACATTTGTGGCTTCATCGTCCACAACCAAAATTTTGGAAGATTTTGTATCTAAATTGTTTTTAGTAAGAGCTTGATTCATATTTTACTTTAGTTTTCTTTATTGAATAATATTATTCTTTCTAAACAATTTAAAATGATCGATTTGAAAATGCAACTATCTTTAAAAAAAGTAAATAATATTTAAATATATCAGCAATATTTGTTCCTGAAAAAATATTTTTACAGATTGAGTCCTAAAACGTTTTATTTGAGATTCCCGCTGTTTATATTATACTGACGAAAAAAGATAATGTAAAATAAATAAAAAGGCATTTGGTATCGATCTTTTTTTATCGTTTCATGAAATTTGTATTTAAAAGTACGGCATCTACAACTTCAAGAAGCTGATTTATATCTATGGGTTTGGTTATATAATCAATAAATCCGGCATCCATTCCCCTGGCTATATCATCGAGCAGCGCATTTGCACTGATGGCGATTACCGGAACATTCAGATTGTTTTTTTGGTTTCTTAACTGTTTTAGA
>JAOUOA010000456.1 GCA_029880625.1 Spirochaetia bacterium | reverse complement strand
GGATGCAAGTTCAATAATTCCTGCAGTATCTTCCGTTGCATGCTTCAAGCGGTGATCATTCCCCTGAACGGCATGATTCGCCTTGTTTTCTCCGTCTCGCGCAAGCCGGATAATCCCGGGAAGATCTTCCGTTGCATACTTCAGACGCCTGTCGTCTCCCTGAACAGCTACTCCTGAACGGTCTTCGCCGTCGGAAGCCAGTTCGACAATCCCCTTATATTCAGTGCTTCCTTCTCTCAGGCGCCTGTCGCTTGACTGGACGGCAATCCCTTCTTTAAATTCCCCGTCTCGCGCAAGCCGCACAATGCCGGAGCGAAGAACAGAAGCATACGGGATGGGCTCATCACTGCCCGAACTGACCGCTTTATCAGGGATATCCGGAGTCGCGTAAAGCTCAACTTCAATAATTTGAGATATATACTTCCCCTCTCTTGTTTTTGCCCCTTCATCAATTGTGATTTTCAAATGCTGCATATTTACCGGAGAAAAGCGCCATTTATACCAGGTCCCAGGCTCTGCAAGAAAATTATTTTCTTCAAGCAGATGATGCCAGGCGATTCCGTCTTCGCTGTAGCTGAGACGGAATGAGGACGGAAAAAACGTTTCAGGATCGTCTTTAGAAAGGAGTCTCAGCTCGCTTACAACATTTACCGACCCCAGGTCCATCTGGATAAACTCTTCTTCGCGGTCTGGTTTCAGAGAGCTGGACCATCCGTAATCATTTCTTCGATCAGTGAGGTTTTCCTTTACCCAGAGACGATCAAGTTCTCCGGATACAGCTAAATTTACAATGCCGGAGACCATTACCCTGAATCCGCCGAATGCAGAAAAATACTTCCCTTCGCTGTTTTTTTTATTAACAGAAAAAAGGAATTTGACGTATCTTGCAGCGAGCAGAGGAAAATTCCAGGCACCCATAAGAGCAATTCCCTGATGAAAATTAATTTCATGAAGCATGGGTTCCCAGACAATCCCATCATTCGATATTTCAAAACGGAATGTTTCCGGGAAAAAATCCTGAAAATCCGGATGGAAGTCAATTTGAATTGAATTAAAGCATTTTAGAGAATCAAATTCTCCAATGCAGGCGGTAATAAAAGGCCTGTCTTCTTCACTGGAAACCCAGGAGACAATCTGTCCGGCATTTTCATCCGTCCTGCCGGCTGCTTTCCAGGAAGAAAATAATAAAGTTTCTTTATGTGATATTTTAATAGATTGATTCATAAATTGTTTCCTGCTTCATGCCAGAATTTTTGTCTTTCCGTCTTTATGCCATCAGGCTCGAATAGAATCCCAGTATATTCCCGCTTTAACAGCTCCTTTAAATACTCAGGCAAAGAATCGGAAATGAAGAACGCTCCATTTTTTTCACCCAGAAATGAATTTTTAATCATTTGAAGACTTCCAGATGAAATTTTTTGTGAGAGATGTTCTTCAATCTGTGACCATGTAGTACCTCTTAAAGCCCTGGACCGGTAAAGTATTTTTTCAAGACTTTCATGAGTTTCAGGAATTCCTGTCATTCTGCATTCAGAAAGTGCCAGATTAAACTCATGTTCGCCAAACTGTTTTTTTAGAGCCGTTCTTGAAAGTTTCTCAGTGTCCATTGATTTTTCTTCTGCAGGTCTCTGTACATTATTATTTATTGATATTTGGATCTTGTTGTACGGGGGGTCTTCAGACAGCCCTCTGGACGATGGAAGCAGAGAGGGCTGGATGGCGCTGCCTGACCTCTCTGCGTGACCCAGCCCTGCCCCCGAGGGGGGTGCGGGCACGCTACTCAGGGTGTCAAATCTGAAATGATAATAGGTGTTTTTTCTCCCTGTCCCCGTGGAAATAGAGATAAGACCGAGGTCTACAAGTTCGTTTCTTGCTTTACGGAGAGTGGATTTCTGCTTAAAACCCGTCAGTTTCAGCAGGACCTTTCCGCCCGGATATACAGGTTTAAAGTTACCATCGGAGAACCTTAAAAGAACAGGATATAGCGTGCGGGCAGCAGAAGACATTTGGGCCCATATCCCTGTATCAATTAAAGGAGATACAAACTTAAAAAATGCAAGATTTTGGTCAGACATAAGCCCCCCATTTTTTTCATAAAAAGGGGCTTCTTTTGTCTTGACATAAAAAATGTACTCGATATTATGTCTCTAACCAACATTTCCTAACGGAAGCCCCGGCCTCCTGGTTGCAGCCAGGAGGCTTTTTTTTGCTAAAATATATTCAGTGATAAATACTGAATAAAACCAGGCAGACATTTACGGTAAAAGCCCTGCCTCTTTTCGATCTTCGTACAATGCGAAGATGCCCTTATTGGACAAATTCAAGTATTATGTCACATAAAAAATCTGTCAATCATTATTGAAGGCCGAAAGAAGGTTTCGTACGAAATGATAATAGAATAAATATATACTATATACGGTATATATTTATATAAAATCATTGAGGCGTTTCAGTATCCATGTTTCTGCACTGAGAGCATCTTTTTCACTGCGAAAATCAAGTGTAATTTTTGAACCTGAACGCTCAAGTCCGGTCAGCTTAAGCTCTGTTTCTTTTTTTCGAACAGAAGATTTTTTTTCAGTTTCCCGGACGGCCCTGCCCTCGTCTTTTCCGAGAAAGGATCTTGCATCTTTTACAGTTCGGATTTTACCGTCTCTGTAATCTTTTAGGAACTCTTGAAACGTTCCTTTTTTGTGTGCTTGCACGACCTGAATCATCATATTTCTGGATGAGATCCCTGCCTTGCGGCATTCTTCAAGTTCTTCTTCTGGAAGCGAAGCAATGCCCAGGATTTCAGTTATATAATTGCGTGATTTCCCTATGATTTTAGAGAGTTCTTCATCGCTGTATTTTTCCTGAGTCTTTAGCTGCTTCAGTGCCAGGGCCTCTTCCTGAGGGCTCAGGTTTTCCCTCTGTAAATTCTCTATGATGGCAATCCTGAAATAATCTCTCTCTTCGCGGGAAATAATCCTGCATTCCGCATCCTGTTTTTTCAGGAGCTTCAGGGCATGATACCTTCTTTCTCCAGCAATGATTCGGTATCCTTTTTCATGGCGGGTCACAACAATGGGAGAAAGAAGTCCGTCAACGGCAATGCTTGCGGCAAGATCTTCAATTCCTGATGTGCGGTTTTGACGAGGCTGAATTTCTGAAGGAACGATCTTTTCCAGTCTGATCCGGGTGATCGCTCCATCCA
>JAOUOA010000455.1 GCA_029880625.1 Spirochaetia bacterium | reverse complement strand
CTGCTGAATAAACCAGGATTAAAAATATTTTAAATTCTGCAGTTGTTTCAGATTGAATGATAAAATCTTCTTTCAAATCTTCGGAATAAAATTCAAATGCATGCAGACCCGGTTGATTTACTTCAAACTGAAAAAGATTTTTTCCTGGATAAACTGTTTCGATATATTTATTTTTTTCGTATTTAAATATATATAATGAGAAGGATGCATCTGAAGGATTGATGATTGTAAATTCAATTTGATTTTCATATCCGCTGAAAAAGCAGATTCTGCTTCCCGAAGGATCGGCCGAATAATAATCTCCAGACTGCAGGATTCCTTCCAAACGAGATTCGCAGAAAGATCTGCCGTAAAAAACAGGGAGGAACAGAAAAATCAAAGAGACGGTAAAAGTTGTAAATGTAATTTTCTGCAGCATCAGTTCTTTATTTTAAAAGAGTTAAATATTTTCAGTCAGGAAATCAACCGATTTTTTAGTTTTAAATAAAGAATAATTTTGTATATTGATTCACATAACTGGTCTTTAATTCTATTATTTCTCAGCAATTTAGTTTTAAATCATAATGTCTTTATACGTTTAATTTAAAAATATTATGGACACAATCTTTAAGTGGAAACTAAAGGTAATAAATGGAGATATATTATGCTGGTCATGGCATCTGAATTCAGAAAATTCATAAAAATTGTAAAAAAAAGCGGACCCGGCAATCTGGTTAAATTAGATCAATTTTTCAAATCTCTCAGAAATAATCTGGAAAAATCATCTCAAACTGTTTCACAAATCAAAATCGATTTACCCAATGATTCAAAACTTTCTCTTTTTTTAAAATTTGAATCCGCACAGAACCAAAATAATTTAAAATTCAATTACAAAAATTTAGTTCCCGAGAAAATGATAGATTCGCAGTCTTCCTGTGTCCTTTCCGGCAATTTTTCTATTCCTGAAATCAATCATTTTCAAACTGATCAATACAGCCAGTTAATCAAGAACAACAAAAATTATATAAAAAAATGGTTTGGCATTGATTCTCTTTGTTTTTCAAAAATCTCATATGAAACTTTTACAAAAATTATTCGCTATTCTATAACCGGATACCCTATCCTTTTTTACGGTGAAAAAGGCACTGGAAGAACAGAACTTGCTAAAGGAATGCATTTTTTCCGAGAGGGAGGAGAATTGACAGAAATTAATTGTTCAACGGAAACCAATCTTTCTCTTGCCACTGAACTTGAAATTTTTCTTCAGAAAGACAACCGTTCCAAACCGGGTCTTCTCCTGCAAAATATTGACCAGCTTGAAGATTTATCGATCCTTGAATCCTTAATTACTATGGATTTAAAAGAACGATATGTATATTTAACTTCTTCAATTTCTTTTTTTGATAGAGAAGAAAAGATTCCCGATGTAATTTATCACGGTCTTTCCAACCTTTCAATCCGATCCATACCGTTCAGGGAAAGGCCTGAAGATTTATTTTTTATAATTTTTGATAAAGTTGATTCATTGAATCATATCTATGATCAAAAAATAAAAAAAATCAGCAGTCAGTATATTCAAAATGCAATGAACGCCTGGCTTCCTGAAAATTCTATTGAATTGGAAAATATCATTGCAAAAGGTATAGAAAAAGAAACTTCCAGTATACTGAGTAAATTTTCTGCTCATGAAGAAACAAAAACAATGCCTTCCGTAAGTTTAACTCCTCTTGAAGAAGGGGAAAAAAATGTAATTCTTGAATACCTTCAAAAAAACAATTTTAATAAAAATAAGACCAGAAAAGATCTTGGAATTTCGATTAATACTCTGAATACAAAAATTGAAAAGTACGGAATTGTTACTAAATAATAATTAACTTAAATAAATTAAGATTTTTTAATACTTAAATCAGACATTAAAACGGAAATAACATACATCTCCGTCTGCAATTACATATTCTTTACCTTCAAGGCGCATTTTACCGGCTTCTTTCGCTGAGTTTAAATTCCCGAATGAAATAACATCTTCATAGGATGTTACTTCTGCGCGGATAAATCCTCTTTCAATATCTGTATGAATGGTCCCCGCAGCCTGTGGAGCAAGAGATCCTTTCATAACCGTCCATGCTCTTACTTCTTCTTCTCCAGCAGTAAAAAAAGTGATTAAATTTAAAAGGCTGTAGGAGGCACGGATCATCCTGTTCAAGCCAGGCTCTTCAAGCCCAAGGGTTTCCAGATATTCTTTTTGTTCTTCCAGAGAAAGCCCAGCAAGTTCTTCTTCAATTTTTCCACAAACCATAACAGCGCCGGCAGATTCTGCTGATGAAATTTTATTTACTTCTTCCGTATAAGAATTTCCCTTAATTGAAGATTCGTCGACATTCATAACATAGAGGACGGGTCTTGAAGTAATCAAATGAAATTCATTTAAAAGTTTTTCTTCTTCTTCAGTTGTGCCAAGAGTTCGAACCGGTTTTTCATCTTCAAGATGCGATACGACCTTCTTTCCAAATTCATAATTTTCTTTTATTTTTTTATCTCCGGATTTAACTTTTTTTTCAAGTTTATCCAGCTGTTTTTCCATTGATTCAAGATCAGCAAGAATCAGCTCCAAATTAATGATTCTAATATCATCAGCAGGACTGATTTTTCCCCTTACATGAACTATATTTTCCTCATCAAAACATCTTACGACATGGACAATCGCATCAGTTTCGCGTATATGCGATAAGAATTTATTTCCCAGCCCCTCTCCTTTACTGGCTCCTTCAACAAGACCTGCAATATCAACAAATTCCATGGAAGCAGGCGTAACCTTTGCAGGTTTTACAATCTCAGCAAGTTTGTCCAATCTGGGATCGGGTACATCCACTCTGCCGACATTGGGCTCAATTGTACAGAATGGATAATTGGCGGACTGGGCGCCAGCTCTGGTAATCGCGTTAAATATCGTTGATTTTCCCACATTGGGAAGTCCTACAATTCCACAGTTTAATGACATATAATTTCCTGTAATGTTAGTTTACTTGAAACAACTGATAAGCTAGTCTTTTATGGAGTTTAAGATTTTTAAATTAACAAATCCTTATTGGATTACTATTTATCATTTTTTTTCTGACAGCTGTATCCAGTTACCTCTAGTATTTTTTGTCTTTTCTGCAATGAAAGATTTCATCGTCAGTTCAGTTTTTTTATAAACCACAAGGGGTAAATAAAAAAAAG
>JAOUOA010000453.1 GCA_029880625.1 Spirochaetia bacterium | reverse complement strand
ACAATATAAAAAGGACACCCGGTAAAAAACGGAAATAGTTTCAAAATGTTAGACGTTATTTTCCTGGATCGGAAAAAAAAATGAATCGCAAATAAATATAAGTAGTTAAAAATAATATGACATTCTGCCAAATTTTAAATTGTGGCAGCTGTAACATTGAAAGACTTCTATATCTGAGTTATGAGTTTGATTAAGGATTTACTTTTTTCCGAGGAATTTCATCATGCTGCGGAGCTTTTCTCCGGTTTTTTCAATAGGATGAACTTTTCCTTTTTCACGTAGTTTGGTAAATTCGGGATAACCAGCTTTTGCTTCTGCCATCCAGTTTTTTGCAAATTTTGCGCCTTTATCTTTCTGGATATCATTCAGGACTTCTTTCATTCTAGCTTTAACACCGGCGTCAATAATTCTTGGACCGCTTACTAAATCGCCGTATTCTGCTGTATCTGAAATAGAATGGCGCATATTGGCAATGCCGCCCTCGTAGATTAAATCTGTAATAAGCTTTACTTCATGGAGACATTCAAAATATGCAATGTCGGGATCGTACCCGGCTTCAGTAAGTGTTTCAAATCCAGCCATGATTAAAGAAGTTAGTCCGCCGCAAAGAACGCTCTGTTCTCCGAATAGATCTGTTTCAGTTCATCTCTGAATGTTGTTTCAAGAATTCCGGCACGACCGCCCCCTACTGCTGATGCATGAGCAAGAGCTCTTGCTTTTGCATTGCCTGTTGCATCCTGATGAACAGCAATCAAGCAGGGAACACCGCCTCCTTCTCTGTATACACGTCTTACAAGGTGTCCTGGACCTTTGGGAGCAACCATATAAATATCAATATCTTTTGGAGGATCAATTAAATCATAATGAATATTAAAACCATGGGAGAATACTAGAGCTTTTCCGGAAGAAAGATTTTTTTCAATGGCATCTTTGTAAACTTCTGGCTGAGTCTGATCTGGTAGAAGTACTTGTATTACGTCTGCTTTTGCACATGCTTCAGAAGGATCATAAACTTCAAATCCGTCTTCTTTTGCAACGGTAACAGACTTTGAAGAAGATCGAAGTCCGATGATAACATTAACACCGGAATCTCTCATATTTTGCGCCTGTGCATGTCCCTGACTTCCATATCCGAGAACTGCTACAGTCTTTCCTTTCAGTAAATTTAAATCACATGAATCATCGTAATATACATTTGCCATAATGGGTTACATTTTTTTCAGTCATGATGCTGGCAACTAAAAATATTCTGTCACAGTCAGTACGAAGCTGTCAAGATTGCTTCGACTTCTCTGGCATCAATTTCTCTTGGGGCATTATTGATAAAAGGAGATCTTACAGCTAGTTTTGCTACATCAGGAATCACAGTTTTTTCCATGTTGAATTCTGAAAGCCTCTGTGGCATTTTTAATTCAAGTGACATTTTTCGGATTCCTTCAATAGATTTAATTGCAGCTTCAATTACAGTCATTTCATGAATGTTTTCATCCATAGCTTTTGCAATATTAACAAATTTTCCTGCAGAACTTGTAAGATTATATTCCATTACATGAGGTAGAATAATGGATATAGCCATGTAAAAATTGATTGATGTAACATAACTGATTGCAGAGGCAATGGAAAAACTTGCTCCCAATTCGGTTACAGAATGCGACATGCCCGACATTAAACTTGCAAGTGAAATATTATAAGAGGCGACCGGGCCCCCGCCTTCATTGACAAGTGAAACAAGATTTTTAAACACGAGTTCTACTGAATGTATTCCGTTTCCTGAAGTGATATCATTGGAATTACGCGATAACACAGATTCTACCGCAGATGCAACTGTGGCAATACTCGAGCTTGCGATTTCGCTATCTGTCATGGATTCAGAAAGATGGGGATCAATAAAAGCCAGTTTAGAAAACAGCCTTTCGTCATACTTTTGAAAAAAGAAATCCATCTGAGAATCATAAATGGAAACCATCGGCGAAACTTCTTCTCCCATGCAGGGTCCGGTCGGAACGGTTACAATGGGCAGAGGATCTTCTCTGAGAGGAAAGGTGTCGAAGGAAATATCTTCAGTAAAAACGTCATTTGTCATTAAGGATGAAACAATTCTTGCAGTATAAAATGAGTCTCTTGATCCGTATGCCAGAATCAGGTTTGCTCTGGACTGTCGGGCAAAATGCACTGCAGTATCAATTTCTTTAATTCCAGGTTTGACATGAATGTCATCATAAATGACGCAGCCGCAATTGACTCTTTCAAGCGATGACTGAATTAAATTGATGCCTTCCTGGTTTGTATTATCCGTCTGAACGGAAATAAGCAGAACTCTGTCGCCGTATTGTTTGACAAAGTCTCCAATTTTATGAATTGAATCACGTTCAAGATGAATCTTTGTAGGAAAATGATAATATATTTTATCAGCCATAAATCAGACCTGTCTAAAAATTTCACTTGATTGAAACAGGGATTCTTTTTATCTCGTGAAGGCTATTGATTTCCTACCCTTGCTGTCATGTCAATTCCTTCTAAAATTCTCAAAATTCATGATTTCCTGATTGCAAATCCTTTGGAACAGTTTACCATCATTGATGTAAGAAGTCCTGCAGAATTTGATGAAGATCATGTTCCAGGAGCAGTTAATCAGCCGGTTCTGAACAATGAAGAAAGAGCTTTTATTGGAACCATGCATAAACAGGTTTCATCCTTCAAAGCAAGAGAAGCTGGAGCAAGAATCATTTCAAAGAATATATCGTCCATTCTCGAAAATATCTCGCCTCTTTCAGAAAATAAAAAGCCGTTTATAATTTACTGCTGGCGGGGTGGAATGCGATCAAAATCCCTTTTTACCGTTATGGATATGATCGGTTATAAAACCTATATACTCGAAGGGGGCTATAAATCTTATAGAAGAACCGTGCATCAAACACTGGATTCAGAATGTACTGTTGTGGCACAGGACAAGTCCATGAATATTTTTTCCCAGATTCAGGAATTTTTATCAATTCATGGATATACCGGATCAGGCAAAACAGAACTCCTTCAGCTTCTTTGCAGCGACTATCCCGTCATTGATCTTGAAAAAGCTGCTGTTCACCGTGGCAGTCTGCTGGGATCTTTTAAAAATACACCTCAGCCTTCTCAAAAAAGATTTGAAACGAATTTATTTTTTCAAATCTTTCATCAGAGGAACGCCGGCCGTATGCTGGTTGAAGGC
>JAOUOA010000036.1 GCA_029880625.1 Spirochaetia bacterium | reverse complement strand
TAATAACCTCGTCCTGCATATTATACAATTTTTTTCAAATAAAATACTTGAAATTTCTGATGTAATAGGACCTGAAACTTTTTGATTGCCAATTAGTTTTTCATAATAAGTCCTATAAAAGCAATTTTTTGGAAATCAGTCCGATTAATTTTATTGAAAAAATATTTAACTTTAAAAGATTTATTACATGCAAATATTAATTTATATATTACACAAAACATCTCCGTAAAAATACTTATATACCAGGCTGCAGCCTGGTATATTTACCTGCCCATAAATATAATGTGGCAATTACAATCCACACATACCTTCAGAAGCTCCTGGAAAAGACAGAGGTATTAAAAAATCCTTTAAATTTTACCACGGGACTGAATGATCTTTTTAATCCGGTCAAAAAACAAAACTTGAATATTAACTGAAATGCATCAAACATGACACATGGGAGAAAAATACAGCGCATTAAAACCCGCACATATCAACTTTATAGAAAATCAAAAAATGTTTTTTGTGGCAACTGCTCCTCAGCAGGGCAGAATCAACCTGTCACCCAAAGGACTTGATACGCTGCGAATTATAAATGAAAACCGGATTCTCTGGCTGAATCTGACGGGAAGCGGAAATGAAACGGCGGCCCATCTGGCAGAAGACCCCCGCATTACCATCATGTTCAATGCCTTCGAAGGAAATCCTCTGATCCTCAGGCTTTACGGCACAGCAAGAAGCATACATGACGATGATCAGGAATGGAATCATCTTATAACAAACTTTCCGGATCTTCCTGGAAAACGGCAGATCATCGATGTAAAAATAGAAACCGTTCAAACATCCTGCGGCTTTGGAGTCCCTCTCTATGAATACAAAGGCCAGAGGAATGAACTGATCCGATGGGCGGAAAAAAAAGGCGATGATGGTCTTATAAAATACAGAAAAGAAAAAAATATGATCAGTATGGACGGAAAATCTATCAGGAACAATTCATCCCGCTCCAACAACGGATACTGAGAAGCATGTTAATGTATCTAAATTTAAGGAACAAAGAGAGCATAATTTTTTTTGAAGCGGCAGAATCGAAAATCATTGATTTGGATTTTCGTTTTCTGTCCACTCATCGTCATAGGGCATATCGTAAAAACTGACTTTTTCAGAAAGATTCTTTACGCCTCTATATCTCCGACCTGGATTTTCGCTGTACCATTGTTCAGCATCTGCTTTTGCTTTTGCAAGCCTGTGCTCTGAATAAGGATGGCTCATAAAATATTCTTTAATAATTTCAGCATGATCCGAAGTTTCGCCTTCTTCTCTCACAAACATTTCAAAAGTCCCTGAAAGCCCGTACAGATCATATTCCGTTTCCTGTAGTAATTTTAATGCATATTCATCAGCTGCATCTTCCTGAGATTTGCTAAAAGAATGCCGCAGCATGACATTAACAGCGAAATCTGCAACCTGCCCCAGGGTTTCCACACCGGCTTTTTGTGCAAGAAGTTCCATCCGCACCGCATCCAGACAGTGAGAAAGCTCTATATGTCCGATCTCATGGGAAAGAACAGCTGCAAGTTCCGCTTCATTGCGGACAGAGCCGAGAAGACCTTCAGTTACAAAGATGACTCCACCGGGAAGCGCAAATGCATTGATGTAGGATTCCGACAGGATAAACGCCGTATAATCAAAATTTTTTTTCTTATGCACAGCAAGTTTTTTTAAAATAGAATTTACATATAATGTATTTTTATCTTCTTTATAATACTGTTCGTAACGAATCCTGATAGCATTTCCGTAAGCTTCTTCATCTTCTGAATTCAGGGGCATCAGCTTTGTCAGCGCATGGTTGGTCTGTCCGAAGGTTTTCCCCAGGAGAATATAGGCGGGCGAAAGAGAAGATTCCATCGGTAGATCATGCCTTTCTGAAGAAACAATATAAATTAAAAAAGCACAAAGCGACACAGATAAAACAAGCATAATAATTCGAATTTTATTCATACGTTCATTCCCTTTTTAATAAAAACAGGCGATAGAAAAATCAATATCTGTCTTTATATTTGTTGTACAGATAATTCATAAAAATTAGAATCACTCCCACGCCGATAAAGACAAAGATTTTATAAATTGCTTCCACTCTGTCCATATCATAAAAAATCAATCTGCCCACCAGAATTAGCAGAGAACCCATCGAAATATGACGAAAATGCTTCACCCTCAATATAATACTGAGAATAAAGATCAGCAGAACCTCCAACGTCCAGAGCAGCGTAAGAATTGCGTGGTCAAAGGACCAGTAAAGAAAAAGAGCTACGGCAATAAAAACAGGATAATTGATATACAAATTTCTTTTTTGATCTATATACAGTGAAAACTCAGAAAGGATGCCGAGACCTGAAGGAAATATAGGTTTTTCGGACTGAAGATTGCTTTTTAAATAAAGATAAAGATATGCGAATTGGAAAATAAGCGCTGCAAGGCCTCCAAGCCATGCCTGATTGAGAAAATAACCGGAAGGGGTTACGTAAGATCCGGAAACAAATGCAATATAGAAAGAAGCGGTAATGTGCAAAAAGATGGAATACAATCTGAAGCGGGCAAAATCAGAATGCTTAATGCCGGAAATCAAAAAAAGCAGAACAGACATCGCAGACCAGTATAAGGATAGATATTTTTCCGGAAGTTCCAGCACCGCTGTAAAGGACAGGAATATCAGAAGCATTTCTGTCATATACAGAAACAAATTCTTCAGAAAGCCGCTTTCTGACTTCCGGGCGCTCATGCTGAAAACAATCCAGTAAATCAACACTGCAATTGCTGCAATTTCAATTAAAAAACGAATTTTAATAAAACCTGTATAGTATTCTGCCTGCAGATGAACAAGGACATGCCTGAAGAAAAAAGCAGCAAGCATTGCTGCTCCGGATGCAATCAGGTGAACATCAGCATTGCCGTTATCGCACAAAGAATTTTTCCAGCGCGAAAATATCAAACGGGAAATTTCCAGGAATACCGCAGAATAAAGCAGATACAGGATTCCGGCCAGAAGCGGCGATACAGAATTAAAGATATAATATGTCGCAGCAAGCGTATGGGCTGCAAAAAGATAGATTCCCGGAAATAAAATCTTCTGTACAGATCCGGATTCTTTTTTCCATCCCATAATAAAAGAAAAAAGAGGCATGATAAATATGGGCGCTGAAAATTGAATCCGTTCGAATAAAGTGGCCGGAAACGATTCAACCGTTCCATCCGCATCCAGATGAAGGACCATTAAAATCCAGGAAATGATAAGAATGCCTGCAGCCATTAATAAAAATTCCACTCCGGAAGCATCCGAAAGGAATCGCCGTCTTGCCATTAGAACGACTGCAAACAAAACAGAAACAGCAAGGGTTGCCCAAGCATGATCCTGAATAGAAATATAGAAAATAATGCTTAAAAGCGAAACATAAATCCCCGTTGCGGTAATACGAAGATTTCCCCACTCTTCAGAGTCAAAATTCAGTATATTTTTCTTCCTTAGAAGGATTGGAAATACCGCATTCAGAAATACAGCAGCCAGAGTATAAATTGAAACTTCATCCTTCTCGTTTATCGATAAGGAGTAAATTGATGTAATCATAAATGCAACATTCATAATTGCCACAAAGCCCATAGATACTTTGATAAGAGCTTCATCTTTTTCATAAAGCATTACGGCGGCAAAGATAAACAATTCAAGAAGCAGCAGAAAGGAAATAACCATCAAAGACAGTTCCCATCTATGCAGAAAGAGGATACCGAGAAAAACAAGAGATTCCGCGACAAGAACATCGGTTCGCAGCAGCCACTTCATATTTATTTTTTTTGCTTTTCGCGTCAGCAGGAAGATCAGAAGCGCAGCAGCCATCAGCACAAAAGGATTCCATTTAGAGCCGGAAGAATAGAGAATATACCCGATACCGGCAGCAATCCAGTTTACAAGATGCGTTACAAACGGAAGGATTTCGAATTTATCTTTCGCATAGATTTCTCTGTAATGAATTAGAATTGCGGAAATACCGACAACTGAATTCATCAGCAAACCGGATGCCCATGCAGCAGGATCCGTTCCCATTTTAGGCGCCCCGGCGGAATGATTCCAGAAAAGATGAAATGCGAAAAAAGAAAGAATTGTTAAAAGAAGATGGAAATCCCATTTTTCTTTATAAGAAAGTATAATTCCAAAAAAGACGATTCCCCCGCCCAGCATTACAGAAATAAAATTTGCCGGAGCAAATGCAACCGCAACCAGGCTGACTACGACGTGAAATGTTGCAAGCATCTGCCTGCTGCTGATAAAGCCGAGTAAAAGATTTACTGAGACGCCGGCAATAAGAAGCAGAAGAGCCAAAAAGGGATTTTCAATCCACTGAAGTCCCGGAATCCCTCCGGAACCGAGGCAGGAAAATAAAAATACGGCGCCTGCTGTACTTCGCATCCACAGGGCCAGAAGCCCCATATTGGTTTTTTTCCGTAAAAAAATAAAAATCGCATAAAGCAGGACGGAGAATAAATTGATAAGAATAAATCTTGAAAAAGGCGAAAGGACCAGTCCTGCAGTGATTCCGAAAAATGCTATGCCCATGGTCAGGATGATCGAACCGAGAATGCCCGTCCAGTTTTCGACAAAGATTTTTTCGATTCGTTTTGCTTTATGTGAAAAGATTGAAACTTCTTTTTTCTTCTGTCCTGAAATTTGTTCCGGTACGTCTCTGCGGATAGGCTCGTCTTTTTTTACAATTTTATTTTCATGGCTTCCTGCAAATGCTGCAGGCTGCGAAGGGACTGAAATTTCCGCAGCAGGTTTTTTTTCCAGCACAGGAGACGAAGCCGTTTCTTCAAAACTCCCGGATTCTTTGGGTGGGGGCGCAGGTTCTTCTTTTTTCTGTCTGTTCATTTCTCCTACAAAACGTTCCAGAAATTCAATGCGCGCCCGCAATCGGGATATCATATTATTTGAAATATAATCCCGATAGATCTGAAATATAAACAGGGAAACCACCGCGAAGAGAAGGAAATAATCCATATATGAAATGATTACAGTAAAGAAGAATTAAGTCAATTATTTAATTGCTTGAAATTCCTGAACTCAATTCATCCGAAAGAATGAAAAATATTTATTTTATAAATTCACACGTATATTCACACTGCAGAAATCCTTTATCCAGACCAGATAACTCATATTCTGATTTAAAACATAGAATAAAAGGAATCTTTATTGAGAATTATTTTATACCATTTTTAAGATTCTTTCATTGATAAAAAATAAATTCCTCCTTTTTTCCTGGAATATTTTTATCTTTGCTGTATCAAAACAGAAGTCAATGGGCAAAAAAACCAGAATGGAAAATGATTGTTTTTTCCAAAATACTTCAACTTCGGCCGTTTATTAATTTATTGACGTCCAGCTGAAATTTTATAAGATCACAGGAATGACAAACTCAGTAAAACTGAAACAGACAGCAAAAATAATCCTTAAATGGTTAATCATCAACACAATTGCAGCTTTTGTAGTTCTTATATTAAACATTCCGGGACTGAAAAACTTATCTTCTGAAGAAATTTTATCAGCTTCACTCTTATTTTTTTACAGGTTTCATATCATTGCTTTTTTCTGCATCTACACGGCCCATAAAGTCTCTCTCTTTTATCAGGACCGCGCCTATCCTGTCATTGCCGCGATTCTACTTCCAGTGAATCTTATTGCAGCTTCGCTTGGGATACTTGTTGTTTTTATCATTGAAACGCCATTTTACGAATCGATAAGCATGGAGTTTTATGTCATGCGAATCATACAGACAGCCCCATTCACTTTTATCATCACAATTGTCATGACCTTAATTTTTTCAAGAATCAGCTATCTTGAATATCACAGCAAACTAACTGAAAATATAAAAAAGATTTCAAAGGAAGATCCGGCTGACTCAGGTAAAAAATCGCCGCAAAATGAAAGCGAAAGTTTATCAATTAAAGAACAGGAAAATTATTTTGTCATACCGCATAATGAAATCTTGTATCTTTCCGCTCATAATAAAATCACAGTCATCCACAGTTTAAAACGCGATTTTCGGACATCCCGTTTATTGAAAGAAATTGATGAAAAACTCCCCGAGCAGAAATTTATGAGGATCCATAAAAGCTTTACTGTAAATCTTTCACAAATCTCCCATATCCAGTATTTCATGGGCGGCAGTTATCTTGCTTTTCTTAAAGATGAAGACGAGACCAATCTTCCGGTAGGAAAAAAATATGCTCCTCTTTTAAAATCAAGACTGGAATTGTAACCAATCTCTCTTTCTGTAGCGTTCACTCCCTTGTCTTATGCTTTCACTCCATTGTGCTTGCAGCGGCGGCCATTTTCGGATATAAAGTGGATATAGGAAATACAACCGATGATGAATTTTTATGAAAATGAAGGACTCAAATTGAGCGGAGGTTATTGAATCTGTTCTGAGGCAATTTATTAAGACTTTATTTTAAACTGACGATTTAAGTCAGTCAAGTAAGTAGAATAAATGCAGAATGTAAGATTCTTAAAAAGCCTTAAACTGCTCGCATATCAATGCTATGTTCTCAGTTTCAGGATTTCATCTTTTCGGTTTAGAAATTTAACAAGGAAGATTTAGATGAAAAAATATTTTTTTAGAAAACAAAAGTATGAATTATCTTACTTACTGCTTATATCAGCATCCATAAGCATGGTTATACCGGAGCCAATTCTGCCCTGCTCTACGATGAGTTATTCTTTTAAAGAAAACACTTATCTTGCAAGAAATTACGATTTTCCTTTTGGACATGGTATGCTTGTCACAAATAAGCGGAATATGAGGAAAGCGGGACTGATCAGCCACACTGAACACATGCATCTTGCCGCTGAATGGAAATCAAAATACGGAAGCATCACATTCAATCAATTCTCAAGAGAATTGCCAACAGGCGGAATCAATGAAAAAGGACTTGCCGTTGAGCTGATGTGGCTGATCGGAAGCAGGCCTGGAAAACCGGATTCCAGAAAGGCCGTCAATGAACTGCAGTGGATCCAGTACCAGCTGGATCATTATAAATCGGTCCGGGAAATGAAAATAAATGCGGAAAAAATTCAGATTATCTCTACTGCGGCGCCTCTTCATTATATTGCATGCGATGCTTCTGGAGAATGTGGAATTTTTGATTTTCATGAAAATCAAGTTACCGTTTATACAGGAAAAACTCTTGAAGAGAAAATTTCAACCAATCATTTTTATAAAGATAAAAATATCTCAGATAAAGAAATTGATATTTCTACTCATTATAAAAATGAAGAAAAAATTGCACTCCGTGATTCAAGCAGACGTTTTCAGCTTTTATCTCAATTTTTAAAAAATCCCGTTCAGGAAAATCCGGTTGAATACGGTTTTAGCGGCATCGATGCAGTAAAAGGTAAAATGTCGATATTTCGCAGAATGATTTATCTGATTAAAGGGCAGAACCCTGCAACTCACTGGCAGATCGTCTACAGTCTGCAGAAAAAAGAAATATTTTTTAGAACGCATTCATCAAAGAAAATCAAAAAAGTATCTCTGGATCATTTCGATTATTCCTGCAGAACTCCGGTCCACATTCTCGATATTGACCATAAAGCTGCGGGAAATGCAAATGATGCATTTAAAACATACGAAAGAAGCGACAATGAACGAATTGTAAATCTGAGTTTCCGAAAATGGGATCAGCTTCCGAAAAATGGACAGAAATTTTTAGTTGATCTACCGGAAAAATTTTCATGCGAAGATTAGGAATGAATAACAATCAAAAAGGAGAAACATTATGAATAAGAAAATCGTATTCGGCCTGATGATTCCCGCTGCAGTTTTTTTATTAAACTGCAAATCGGCAAAAACACAGGATAAAGATTCAAACACGTACGCCTTCAATCCTGAAAACAGAGGGGAGCTGATTCTCAAAATCCACGGAATGAATCGGGCAAAGGGGAATTTTATGATTCTTGTAATCCCGGAAAATAAATCCGGCAAAACAAAATTTCCCTATCAGAAAACAGCCGTTGCTGCTCTCATTATTCCTGCTCAGAAAAAAATAACGGAAGTGATCATTCCCGATCTGCCGTATGGACGATACGCAGTCGCTGCAATTCATGACACCATACGAAATCAGAAACTGGATTTTATAATGGGATTTGATCCGTCGGTCGGCGGAGTGCTCATTCCTATACTGCCCAACTGGCCAATTGAAGGATACGGATTCAGCAATAAAAAATTCGGAATAAAAAGCGTATTAAAACCGGGTACTCCAAATTTTAAAAAAACATCTTTTGAGTTTTCAGAAAATCAGCATACAGAAGAGATTCATATCAGCTATTTCTGGAGGCGCTGGGGGATCCCTTATATTGGAAGCATCATTGCAGTATTAAGTTTGATTTAATTAAAAGGAAAGGTGAATCATATGAATAAAGCAGCATTTATAAAAAACATCCAAAAATCGCAGATCATCATTATATCAGCGGTGATTACAATTTCTTCCGTTGTCCTCAGCTCCTGCAGAAGCGCCGAACATTACAAATCAAAAGGCGAAACTACAGAAATCAGAATTAAGGTGGATGGGATTCGAAGCAAGAATGGGAAACTCATGCTTGCCATGTATCATGATGAAAATAACTTTACGAAGAATCTTCGGCCTGCAGCGGCAGTACAGAGAATGATATTCGGAAAAAGCACCGATGTTGTATTCAAAGGCGCTTTTTCACCCGGAGAATTTTCCATAGCAGTTTTTCATGATGAAGACGGCGACGGCACAATGAAAACCAGTTCGGGCGGGATACCCCTTGAAGGATTCGGCTTTTCAGGAAATCCACCTTTATCAAGAGGAAAACCCGGCTGGAAAGAAACAAAATTTACAGTAGAAAGCGGCAGTCATTCAGAAACGATTCAGATGATTTATATCGACTGAGAGTATTTTACCATAATAATTAATTAATTATTAATTTCGCAATCCGAAAATGAAATGCCCGGTTCCAACCCAGAAATCGATTTCCGCCTGCGAAACATAAAGAAAACAAGGAGAATAAAAAATGAAAACAAAATTTGCAAAATATAACATTCCAGCGGCTTTGCTGATGATTCTTTTTTCGGCGGCAACTACCAATGCTGAAGAAAAGACATGCTCTCTTGAAGTCAGCATTGACGGAATCAGAAACAATTCAGGAAGCATCATGATGGGTTTATTCAACCAACCCCATGACGACTTTCCCGGGGAAAAGAAAGAATTTAAAAATGCATACATAAAAATAACGGATAAAAAAGCAACTCAGAGCTTCACCCTTCCCTGCGGGAAATATGCAGTCTCTGTTTTTCACGATGAAAACGGAAACCGGCAGCTCGATGCAAATTCCATAGGAATTCCAAAAGAAGGCTATGGTTTTTCCATGAACCATCCGGACAGCAAATTCGGTCCGCCGGAATATAAAAAAGCTGAATTCAAATTAAAAAAAGGGAAAAAGAAAATCAGTATACAGATGATTTATTTATTCTGAATTTTTGGTGCACAGGGAAATAACATATGAATAAGAACGAAAAGATTTACGATGCAGTCGTTGTCGGCGGAGGCCTCGGAGGGCTGATTGCCGGGGCAAAACTGGCAAAAGAAGGAAAAAAAGTTCTACTTCTGGAACAGCACAATATTCCGGGCGGATGCGCAACAACTTACAAATATAAAAAATACAAAATGGAAGTGGGCCTTCATGAAATGGACGGACTGGATTCCTATGATATGAAAAATACAATTTTTCAGGATCTGAACGTATTTGAAAATGTAAAATTCATAAAAGTACCTGAATTTTACAGATTCTTACAGGGATCACTGGACATAAGAATTCCTCATTGTGTAAATGAAGCGAAGGAAATTCTTCAAAATAATTTCACTGACGAAACCAGGGCCGTCGATCATTTTTTTAAGACCATACTGGGAATCAGAAATGATATTACAAACCTACCGCGGGAGAAATGGAAAATGCTTTTTCTTTTGCCGGTATTTCCTTTGAAGTTTAAGCATCTGGCAAAGCATTTCAATTCAAATCTTGGCGATTTTCTGGACTCCATTACAGAAAATGAAAAATTGAAAATTGTATTATCTGCAAATCTTCAGTATTATCATGACGATCCTTATACGATGTCGCTTGTTTTTTTCAGCGTAGCTCAGGCATCGTTTTACACAGGGGGAGGCCATTTCATTCAGGGCGGCTCCCAGGTCCTGTCAAATTTTCTTTCCGATCTTATTCAAAATAACGGAGGCGAAGTCAAGCTGAATCATCTTGCGAAAAAAATCATTATCGAAAAAGGGAAAGCTATCGGAGTTGAGTACATCCATAAAACAAAAAAAGAGCCTGAAATTATCAGAGCTTACGGCAGGTCGATCATTGCAAACAGTTCCGTACCTTATGTTTCAAAAAAACTCCTTTCAGAAGATGAAAGCAGATCTCTGCGTAATAAAGTCAAAGAATTTGTAAACTCGTCTTCTATTCTTACAATGTACATTCGATTTCATACGCCTCCCAGTTCCGTCGGAAATCCCTGCTATTCAACCTTTTTCTTCGATGAAAAAATTAAAACGCTTAAAGATCTTGCAGCATTTCAAAAATCGGATTTTTCCACCCGTCTGATGGGTTTTGTAGACTATAGCCTGATTGATTCGGGACTGACATCAGAAGGAAGCGTCGGAGCCGTTGCAGCCATGGATGAGTATGATGACTGGAAATCCCTATCAAAAGAAGATTATAAAAGGAAAAAAGAAGAAACTGCAGAAATACTCATCGACAGGCTTGAAAAAAGCATTCCCGGCATTAAAGGCTGCATTGAGGGGTACGAACTGGGTACGCCTCTTACCATAGAACGATATACGTTAAACGACCGTGGATCGCCATACGGCTATGCGCAAATTCCATCGCAGTCTGCAATGAAACGGCTTCAGACCTGCCCGGGTATTAAAAATCTTTTTTTTGCATCGGCATGGGGAATGCCGGGAGGCGGCTTTACAGGAGCCATCTTATCAGGATACAACTGTGCAGAAACCATATTGAAAAAACCCTGATTTATTCAGTATTCCCAATCGTTCCGGGGAATCATTCATTTTTCCTGAATCCTCTTTTTTTGCCAATTTTTATGCAACATTTTCCATAATTTTTACGGAGTACATTTAAGGACATTACGTAAAATTTGCAAAAAAGGATGGACAGATGATGAATTCTGAACTTGAATTGGATAAGCGCATCAGCGTTCTGGAAAAAAGCATGGAATGGGCACAGAGCAGCGTTCAGAAAATTGATAAAGATCTGGATATAATCAAAAACACGCAGTATCAGCTGATTGAAAAAATGTCTGACTTTAAAACAGAAACAGAACAGAAATTCCATGAAGTCAATGAAAGATTTACCCTATTGCATGCAGATATGGAAATCAAAATTTCCTCTTTCCGATCAGAAATTCTGGAGCGCATGACCCAGCAGCAGGCCCATAACGATGAACGT
>JAOUOA010000452.1 GCA_029880625.1 Spirochaetia bacterium | reverse complement strand
GGCAGTTGCCTCTTCTTTTTTCTTTTTGTCTTTCGCCTTTGCCTTTCTTTCTGTTTTTGGCTTAATGTCAGACTTGCCCGCTGCTCTTTCATTTTTAATCGTTAAAATTCTTGCAATATTCCTCTTGAGCTTTTTTACCCGTGAAGGATCAGACATGGATCTAGCGACTGCATAGGAAAAACGAATCTCTCTTAATTCAGATCTCGCTTCTTCAAGCTGCTTATTCATCTCTTCATTTGTTAATTCATGATAAACACTGCCCATGGAGATCTCCTTAAATTAATTCCTTTTTTACAAATTGTGTTCGAATTGGCAGCTTGAACGATGCAAGCTCCAGCGCTTCTTTTGCGAGCGCTTCATCCACTCCGCTCATTTCAAAGAGTACACGTCCGGGTCTAATTGGCGCTACCCAGTACTCCGGTGATCCCTTTCCGCTTCCCATTCTGGTTTCTGCGGGTTTTTTTGTAACAGGCTGATCCGGGAAAATCCGAATCCACAATTTTCCGCCTCTTTTCACACGTCGAGTGAGAGCACGTCTTGCAGCTTCTATCTGTCGTGCTGTCAGACGTCCTGAAGTTACAGCCTTGAGTCCAAATTCTCCGAAAGAAACGCGGTTTCCTCGATTGGCCTGACCTTTCAGTCTCCCTCTCTGCCTTTTACGATATTTTACTCTTTTAGGTGATAGCATAATTTCTTCTGGTTACTCCTTTCACTCAGTTGTTCGGTCTTCTTTTTGGAGTAAAAGTCTCTTCTTCTTCTTTTTCCATTCCTGGAAGATGATCTCCGTGATAGGTCCATACCTTTACGCCGATAATGCCATAGGTTGTTTTGGCCTCACTGTGAGCATATTCAATCTTGGCTCTCAACGTATGAAGCGGAACTCGTCCATCTTTATACTGCTCAGTTCGCGCCATATCAGCGCCGTTCAGACGTCCGGAAACCATTATCTTGATTCCTTCTACGCCGCCACGCATCGCTCCCCGCAGAGCCTGTTTCATGACTCTACGAAAAGGCATTCTCTGCTCAAGCTGCTGGCAGATTCCTTCTGATATTACACGCGATATCGTTTCAGGCTTTTTAACTTCTACAATACTGATATTAAGAGGTCGATTTACCTTTTTCTGCATTTCTGCTTTAACAGCCTCAATCGTTGCTCCTCTGGGTCCGATTACAAGACCGGGTCTTACTGTATGTATATTAACATTTATTTTTTCAGGGAACCTCTCAACTACGATACGAACAATTCCTGCTGTTCTGAATCGTTTTTTCAGCTGAGTTTTCAGCATGATGTCCTCATGAAGATTTTCTCTATAGTTTTCTTTTGAGTACCATACAGAGTCCCATCCTCTGTTAATTCCTACTCTTAAACCTACTGGATTTACTTTCTGACCCATTGAATTCCCCTGATGTACTCCGTTTAATTATTGCTGAGCACAACAGTTATATGACTTGTGCGCTTCAGTCTCTGCATCCCTCTGCCTTTTGCTCTGGGACGAAATCTTTTTAATGTAGGACCTTCGTCCACATAAACCTTTTTTACATATAAATCCGCATCTTTTACGGAATCATCTGCGCTGGACCGCGCCGACTTCAAAACTTTAGAAAGAAGGAGTGAAGTTTTTCTTGGAATAAATCTTAAAGTATCCATCGCTTCAGGATAGGAATACCCTCTGATTTCATCCGCCACAAGCCTTGCCTTTCTGGGACTGATCAAAAGAAATTTTGCTGTAGATTTAATATCCATTTTAATTACCCAAAATCCGATTACTTTTTCTTATCGAGACTTGTATGCCCTCTATATGTTCTTGTTGCTGCAAATTCACCAAGCTTATGACCTACCATATTCTCATTGATGAATACAGGAATAAATTTCTGTCCGTTATGGAGAAGAATCGTATGCCCGATCATATCGGGAAAAATTGTTGATCTACGGGACCAGCTTTTGAACGGCTTTTTAACATTTTCCGAATTCATCTTATTGATTTTTCCCATAAGATGATCTGCGATATAAGGTCCTTTTTTTAACGATCTTGCCATATTACCCTCTACAATTACCTTGCAATTCTTTTATTTACACGCCTTTGAACAATAAAACGATTTGAAGACTTATGCTTCTTTCTGGTTTTATATCCGCGCGTAGGCTGTCCCCATGGAGTTACCGGATGACGTCCACCTGAAGTTTTTCCTTCCCCGCCGCCATGAGGATGATCCACAGGATTCATAACCACACCACGAACCTTTGGTCTTTTACCCATCCATCGTGAACGTCCTGCTTTTCCAAGATTTACAAGATTATGGTCAAGGTTTCCAATAATGCCGATGGAAGCATAACATTTCTCATGAACTTTTCTCAGTTCTCCAGAAGGAAGTTTAAGTATAATATAATTTCCGTCATTACCCGCTACTGATGCAAACCCGCCGGCAGAACGCGCAATCTGACCGCCTCGCCCAGCCTGCATTTCAATATTATGAATATTGGTTCCAGGAGGAATTTCCTTAAGAGGCATGGCATTTCCAACACGAACCGGCGAACCAGGTCCGGACAGCACAGGACTGTTTACTTTGAGCCCTTCTGGTGCCAGAATATATCGGTATTCGCCGTCGGGATACTTTACCAGTGCAATATTGGCAGTTCGATTGGGATCATATTCGATTGAAGTTACAACTCCTTCAATCCCGTGCTTGCTGCGCTTAAAATCAATCATTCTGTATTTACGCTTATGTCGTCCGCCTTTACGCCTTACAGAAATGCGTCCATCGCTGTTTCGACCAGCTGTATAGGACATGGTGCTTAAAAGAGCTTTTTTTGGACCTTCTTTGCTTAATGCACTGTAATCCAGAACGCTTTTATAGCGAAGTGTTTTTGTTACAGGTTTAAATTTTTTAATTGCCATGATTTCTTATCCAATACTCTTTTAAGCCGACTTACTGAAATTTATGGACTGACCTCTTGCAAGGGTTACCATTGCCTTTTTCCATGTCGGCGACCTGAAATAATCCTGACGGAATCTTTTATTTTTTCCGCGAACTCTCAAAATATTAATTTTAACAGCATTCACATTGTAGATCTTATGCAAAGCCTGACGAATTAATTCCTTATTTGCATCCGGTCTTACTTTTACCGTATAGCGATTCACTTTTGCAGAGGGATTCTTTATCGCCTCTGTTTTTTCCGTTACCATCGGACTGATTATTACATCATGTAAATTCAT
>JAOUOA010000387.1 GCA_029880625.1 Spirochaetia bacterium | reverse complement strand
CTGCCCAGACCGCTTCAGTATAATACCAGGAACGAAACTCCAAAGAAAGATTCCCTCCGGACTCAAGGACGGACACCAGGCGCTGGTAGACGGCATTTCTTGCCTGGATAACATCGTCACTGGAGCTTTCCGATGCAGCATGCGCCGGCATTAGAGCATTGAGTGAATTTTCAAATTCGTCACGCTTTGCTTCTACAACGGCTCTTTTCCTTTCAATTTCAGCCGTTATAATCTCTGATGCTTTCCTCAGTCTTGTCATACGAAGCGAGTGATTTATAAATTCTGAACGGGATTCAATTAAATCATGAAAATTTTCATAATCATTCCGTAGATTCAGCAATTCCTGTTTTGTAATTTCCTCACCGCTCAAAACACGGTTTTGAGCGTGCTTTTTCTCATTCAGTTCATACAGTGCAACCTTTTCATTGTCATCCAGAGGAAGCTTTATTATTTCTGCCAATTCTGAATTATCACTTGAAAGAATCGAAATTATTTTTTTAAGATCCTCAATTTTTCTTTCTGTTCTGACTTTATAGGATGCTGTTTTCAGCTGCTTTTCTTTTTCATGAAATTCTGCAGCTGCAACGTCATACAGAGTCTGCGCATCAGAAAATCGTTTTTTTAAATACGCAGTTTGTTCGTCCGAATTTTGATTGAACGCAAGAAGATAAGGTGTTTGTGCATAATTCCGTACTGAATCTGCTGAATTGAATTTTTGCGCTGAATATATATATTTTCTGTATTGTTTCCCGGATTCATTTAGAAGATCCGTATAACGGGAAATTAATTCAGCATGTTTGATCCGGTCGCTTGTCTTTTTATCTGACTCATTTTTAAGACGCTCTTCTGCACGGTGGTACTTTTCCGCTGCTGATGCAGCCGCCTTGCTGATATATTCGGATCCTTTCATATGGAATAGCATTTTTCTCCGCGCTGTATCGGAAAACCTTGCTGTCAATTCATGGCGCTGTCTGACAGCATCTGCATATTTTTTATAATTTCTGCGAATTGATTCTGAATCACGGGCGGAAGAATTTACAGCGAATTCAATTCCAATCGCTGCAGCTTTTTCATAGTTCTTCTTTCCTCCTTCTGCAGCGTCATACGCATTTCGAAAACGTTCTTTCATGAGAGTTTCTGTATCAGGAGAAACCCTTTTCTCAGCCATGGCTGCTGCATGAAAAAGATCCGCGAATGCCTGGTTGAAGCTGCTGATTGACTCCAAATAATGATTGGCAAGGTTCGCATAATGAAACTCCTGAAAAATCTCTTGTTCTGACATTCCATTTTGAATGAACGCTTTAACCCTTTTAATTTCATTCATTGAATCTTTTTTTAAATGATTCGTATCATCTGCAGAGACCTCGGAAATTCCGTAAAATTCTGCATCATCCGGAACAAGAATCTCCTGCCAGTTGGATTTTTCAAAAATGCGTTTTGCTGCAACTTCAGTAAAAATCTCTTTTGTTATAAACAGAGGGCCTTCTGTTTCCTGATTTTCCCCCGGCTCAAGAAAAGTTCTGTAAGAAGAAAATGAACTGATTGAGGCAGACTGCGCTGGATTATAGGAGAATGATCTTGCATATGTTTCTGAAAAAATTCCGACTTGTTTTTCTCTCTCAAGCTCAAGTCCTTTTTTTTTGAAATATCTTTCATGCTCGGCAAGCATCCCTGAAAAGGATGAAAGAATTTCAGTCTCTTTTTTTTCTGCAAGAATCTTTCGTTTGGAGGCTTCCAGTAAGATACTTCCTTTCAGGGATGGCTGTGAAACTGACGGATCCAGCAAAGATTGTTCTGTTTCATTGAGAACCACGTCAGGGATCATATAATGCTCCAGCATCCGCCTCACGAGAACCCGCTCTGAAGCTATGCTTTTAATTAAACTCGGATCTGCGTCCTGATATGCCCGGGACAGAAGTTCTCTATATTCATTTTGAAGATGTTCACTCGGAAATTCAGCCTTAAATGAAATTAAGGCTGATCCCGCTTTCTCCTCGTTTAATATTTTCTCAAGAAAATCTTTCAATACAGCCGTTTTTTGCCGCTTTGCAGCATCCAGCAGACGATCCGTAGCAGCACGTTGAATTTTTCCCAGAATATATTTTCGCGACTCAGAAAAAGCGCCGTTCAAAACCAGTTCTAGATCGGAACGGTATGCGAATATTTTTTCATATAAAATCTGATTTTCAAGAATGGAAGTGATTTCATCGGAAGTAAAGACGCTGCCTTTCGGAACGGTATCCATCCCTCCTCCGGATTGAAAAAGCCTGTTTTTTAAATCCTCAAAATCTTTCTTCAGAGAATCTTCCAGAGATAGAAAATATGAATTGTTTTTGTCTCCTCTGTAAATCTCAGCAAGTGCGCTGAAAAATTCACCTCTGTTCCGTTTTGCTTTTTCGCGCAGTTGATGCCCCGATTGATCAAGTGCATTGAAAAATTTATTTTCAATGCGATCGATTCTGCCTCCCTCCCTGGCTTGAAAGACTTCATACTGATTCCGTTCAGACCCCCGGGGGAAATAAACATCAAAAACTTTTCGGGAGCGTAGAATTGATACTGTATAATTTTCATCTTTCAGGTGCTCCGGTAAAACAATGCTGTTTTGACTGCGAAGCATTTTTGAAAGGATTGTTTGGATTTGTTCCGGTGCATCGCCATAGCCGGATCTGTCAATCAGAACCTGCAGCTCTTCATCGCTTAAAAAGAGAGCTGGACTTTTTCCCTTCATATATTCCTCTGTTTCCAAAAATGCCAGCGCTGATAATGCGCCGTCCCCAAGGGAAGCAGCCATCTGTCGGTAATCTGCTGTGTCATAGTCAGGAATCGTTTTTAAAGCCTCAGGGAGCAGATCTTCAGGATTTTTATAGAAACTCTCGATACTGCCTTCATTTACCATCGTGGAAAGCGAATCAGGAAGAAAATGCAAGGCGGTAAGATTCCGGTTCAGTTTATCATAGATCAGATTCATCAGCTTCTGTCGCTCTGCACTTCCGGAATAACGTTGTGAAAAAGTTCTACTGTTCACAGAATACAAAGGATCAGATAAAAATGCATCAAAATGTGTTTCAAGCGACTTTCTCTTTTCTGCTTCGGATGCCCCTGAAAGGGAAATGTTATTCTCGGAAGTATAATGATCAAATGATGAAACAAATAAAAAAGTTCGAAAATCCTTGAAATATTTTGTTTCATCAATCAGATACACAGGGAGGGACAATGAATCTTTTTTTATGCGTTCATATTCAAAATGAGCGACTTTTTCTTCTATGTATAAAGATCCTGCAGAAAATTTTACCGGTTCGGAATTTCGGTCTCTGTAATAGTGCTGAATATAATCGCCCATACTTCGTCCTGCAGCTGCATTTTCAATGTATGCTTTCACAGGATGTGTTTTTAAAAAATAAAGTATATCTTTCAAAGCAGCGTAAGCAGCAAAATCACCGTTCACACCGGAAAGATCCAGCGAAGCATCTGCCCTTTCCGTCCACAAATCCGAAGAATACTGACTTAGAAATCCATCATAGATTTTTTTCGCCTTAGCGAAGGAACGGACCAGAAGCAGATTTCTGAATTCATCCGGATAGTCTTCCGGATGAAATGAAAGCGAAGAATCCATAAGATACAGAGCTCCAGTCAGTTGCCTCATCTTTTGATCTTCAGTTGAGACAGTACTGTCCCCGGCGCCAGGATGTAAACTTTCTGCAA
>JAOUOA010000112.1 GCA_029880625.1 Spirochaetia bacterium | reverse complement strand
CTGCAAAAAGTATGAATTCTTTTTTCATCCTCAGTTCTGAATCTTCAACTGCCGATTTAATTTTCAAATACAGTTCATGCCCATCAGATAAATCATCTTTCAAAACAGACATGATTTCATCAGCATATACAGGATTCAGAACCGAAGCTGTTTTCAGCCAGTTCATTACAGAATTTCGAAAATTTTCTCTGCTCATCGCATCCAGATCCGAGTAAATCTTTTGAGCCGACATGCCGGAAAGTTCATCAAAATACTTTTCAGCATCCGGCTGAGCATCTTCGTTTTTTAATATGAAACCTGAATTCAGCCCGGCGCTATATTTTCCCAGAGCATCGGCAAGTTTCTTTTCCATAACAGAGTCACGCAGCCTTTTCGTAAGAGTCTGCAGTTCCTGAATCTTCATTCTAAAGCCCTCGTCCGCATCTTTGTCTTCGGATTCTGGTAACACCTCATTACGGAGATTATAAAAGGAAATAAAATTTTCAGGATTGATTAAAAGCGAAAGAAGATTTTCTGCTGTAAGACGGCCGTCCTTCGCTGCAGTTTCAAAAGATTCCATCAGTCTGTTTTCAAGATTCATCAGAGAAGAATGTTTTTCCATCTGCTGTTCCGCATGATTCTGTCTGTTCAGTGCATGTTCCAGGATAAGCCTGCTGTCAAAATCTGTGTTCCTGGCAAGCCGTATGATTTCTTTTGCAGAAATATAATTCTGAAATGCAGTTTCAAGCAGAGCTTTCGCCGCTTTCAGCTCCTCGGGAATATTTTGACGGCGAGGATCTAAAAACCAGTCATCCAGGAGCTTCATCCATGTTTCAAGCCGGGATGCAGAACTTTCTTTGAGGATTCTTTTGAAATAAAAAGCGCTGTCCTGCGCTTCATCCAGATCGCTGAATAATTCATAAAATGTTTCAGATAAAACAGGCCTGCCTCTGAAATCCATGAGAAGATTCCCCTCAGGGCCGGTTTTATAAATACCAAGAATGCCCATCAGAAATTCCTTCGGATCTGTCTTTTGTGCTTTTTCTTTTTGTATAAGACTTTTTTGCCTGAAGAACTGATGCGCTTTTTGCTGCATTTCCAGCCCCTGCTTCTCTGCCGCAAGGAGGGAAAGAGCGTAACCGTACAATAATGAAGTAGAACCTGGATGCAGAGATTCTTTAATATAATTTTCAGATTTTTGAAACTGCCTCTCCAGTTCTTTCAGTTCAGGAAGGAGAGCGTTTATACGAAGGCTGATTTCTTCAAGAATGATTTTCAACTCACTTTCCCGTCCACTTCCTGACAAAGCAGTTTTTAATTCTAAGGCTAGAGCTGCTTTTTCAGAAATGAGGGAATTCAAGTCCGATTTTTTGGATTCAAGACGCGGCAAAAGTCTGCGTATTATTTTTTTATTTTGGAAGACAACTTCCTTTCTGTATGCTTCTTTCCAGGAAACTGCTGCATAGGCAGATGAAATCTCCAGGTTATGGCGAATCTTTTTTAGAGAAATATCTGGTCGAATCGTTTCAACGTTACCGTACCTTCTCATCAGATCCCGGTCTTCAGAAGCAAGCGATAAATAAGCGCTGTACACCGACGAAGGCTGTTCCTGAAGAATCCGGTCCAGTTTTTTAATTAGCAATCGGCGCTCTTCCCGGTATGTATGAACCCAGGGATGGTCCGGCGAGTCCGGAATATTTTCGGAAAACTTTCGAAAAAATATGGAATTATCTCGCAACTTATTCGCTTCTTCAAGCAGAGAAATCCATTTTTCATTCGGCGCAAAAGGATTATCTGAATTTGCAATTTCGCCTGCCGTTTCAATTTGTTTTCGGTTTAAAACAATCCAGCTTCGGACAAATGAAAGAACTTCTTTTTCTGAAATCTCATGCACAGATCCAAATCCGGGAAGATTTGTATCCGGTACCTGATTCAGAACTTCAATTTTATCATTGAGAACTTTTAACAAATGTGAAAAAGAAGGCTCTGAAGAATTATTATTTTCGCTTAAAAATTTCCTGACAGCATCGGCAAGGATTTCTGAAGTCCTGAATGCCTTTTCCTCAAGCTTTTCTGCACTCATAAGCAGGGTTTCTTCATCCGGCAACACGGAAACGCCTTCAACAGGTTCTAAAGACTGCAGAAGAAGTTTTGACCAGAAAATTTCCTCTCCCCGATTCGATGCGATGAGAAGTTCTGCATTTTTTATTATTTGTATTTTATGATCCGAGATCTCCTGGCGCAAGATTTCAATTGCAGTTGAATCAGCATTCTCCGTTGAAAGTTTTTCATTAAGTTGTTTTTCTTTTTTAAGTAGATCTATTTTTTCAGAAACAAGAGCATTTGCCGCATTATCCGAATAAAATGAAACCGAATCGGCGTCATATTTTTCCAGAGAAAATTGATCTGGATGAATTTCCTCATTGACATTCACAGAATTTATTTTTTGAAACAGATCCGCCAGAGCCGCTTCATGAAGCCCTTCCAGGTCCGTTTCTGACAAAATAAGTTCCAGATATTGATTTTTTTTTCTGGAATTTTCAAGATTCGTAATTATTGAAAGGATTTGGGAACTTTTTTCTTTTAAAGTTTCCGCCTTTTGATTTTCAGAAACAGAATAAAGATACTCCAGCCTTTCTTTGTCGACAGAATCAAAAAATGCATTTTCAAATCCAGGAATAGTTTCAATCTGAAACATTCGTTTCATCACACCAGAAAGCTGCCGGGAGATATTTTCAAACTCAATCCTGATAATGGATGCAGAATCCTTCGATTGAACTATATTAAAATCTCTGACAGCCTGATCATAATTCAGTTTTGCCGTTTCAAATTCTTCCATAGCCGCTTTGATTTGATCTGCTCCGGATCGCAAAGAACGCTCCAACAAATCAATTTCATGACGAACTTCATCCAGACTGATGCGGGTCATTAGATTTTCCAGATCGAATATCTCGCCAGCCAGTCCTTCCAGATCATACTCCTGTCTTAGAATTTTCAGTTCGTCCAATAAAAAGCCGGAAAGACCGCCGATGTGCTTCCAACTGTTTTCAATAACACTCTTATCTGAGTTCTCTTTCAGGATCTTTTTATGATCAAGAAGAGCCGTGCGTATTCCGCCCAATAATGTTTCAGAATTTTGATCGCTCAGAGAATTAATTTCAGAAATTATTGCATCTATTTTTTCTCCAGAATATACAGTGCGGCCTTCCATCGCACGTTCGAGAATTTCCATTTCTCTTTTAATAAATTTATTTTTATTCAATATCCTTTCTTTGCTGATTCCGTTGAGTTCCAGAATTCTCTGCAGTTCCGAAGACCGGATTTCTGAATTGGTTCTTGCTGACGGATCAACAGACAAATCGCCTGTCAGAATCTTATAAGCAGATTCACGGATTTTCATTCTTACATGCTCAATTTCCGCACGCTCCATTGTTACCCTTGCGATTTCAATACCTGCATTATATTCTGCAGCAAGATCTGCGTAGCGCTTTACAGTTTCCGTCTGCCTGAGCCGTGCTGCAAGACGGTTCCTTTCCCTGCGCAGTATTTCCCGGTCATATTCAGCTTCAGTTAAAAGATAGGGATCATTTTCATTTTTTCGAATATAATAACCGTCCAAACCTTCAAAAAAATAATTCTGTACCTTCCTGTGCAGCCGAAGATTTTCATCGACAGAATCAGAAAACCATTCATCAATTCTTGCAATCAGCTCCTCGGTATCTGCCGGTAATTGTCCCGGCAGTTCAGCAATTCTTTCCAGCATTTCTTTCTTCTGAAAATCATATTCAGAGCCCAGAGATTTGATGATTTTTTCCAGTTCCTCCCTGGATGATGCATTTTTAAAATCAAAACCGGGCGAATCGCGAATTTCGAGTGCACGTTTTACAAAATAGCGGTTTGAGATTATTAGATCATCGAGATCTCTTTTATAAAGCAAAAACGATTCATCACGCTTTTCCATGACCAGCGTCAATTCAGAAAGAAAGTTTTCAGAATCCATTCCGGCAATAACGGATGGCAAATCGCCTGCATAGGATCGCCTGTCTGTTAAAAGTCCTCCTGCGCTGTTATCGGAATACAGGGCGGAATGGAGAATCCCCTCCGCTTCGTTTAATATGGATTCAAAAACTGAAATGGAAGCGGATAATTTTTTTCTTTCTGAATTATAAAATGCGCATAATTTTTCACCATCGCCATACTCTGGACAGGAAACGGAATTTCCGGAAAGCCATCCTTCAGCAGCCATAACTTCTGCATAAAATCTGTAAGAATCTTTCGCCTGTAAAAGTGCGCTTCCGCCACCCTCCACCATGCCGTCAAGTTCACCGCTGAAAGAATGCCACTTCGCTTTTTCCTGTTTGATATAATTGAAAAGATTTTTTTCTGCGTTTTCTTTTTCTTTTGAAAAATCCATTAATTTACGATCCCAGAGGCTCCGGCCGGCTAGAATATTTTTACGGATCTCTCCAAGCCAGTCTTCCATTGCCTGAATAAGTTTTGCCTCATTGTCTTTCCAGATCTCACTTCCTTCCTGTCTCGATTTTTTTCTTGCCTGCATCCAGGCGAGCCGACTCGCCAGCATTTTTTCTTCAGCAAGACTCCACTGTTTCATGCCTTCATCGATTATATCTTCGATTTTTTCCTGCCAGGATGTTTCAGAGCCGCTTATTCCAAACGAGCCGGTTTCTGCTTCATTTTGAACAAAAACTTCTGTTTCATTCAAAAGCAGCTCCGTATTTTTTTTAATTTCAGCTGAAGCTTCCGTCAGTATCTGCTCCCCAATTCTTTCTGCCTCAGCTTCAGCTGCCTGGTTACGCAAGCTTTCTCCATCAATCCGTTTACCTGTTATATACTGATTTCTCGCGCGAACCATATAAAACCTGTCAAGCAGTATAAATTCACTCCGAATTTCAAGCTCCCTTTTTTTAAGTTCGCTTTCAAAACTTTTATATTCAGCCGCAGTAATAGGACGGGAATGATTCCGGACTCTTTCCATCTCGTCAGACAGACTTGTTTCAAAAGTTTCATCTATCTTTTTATGCAGAAAATTTACCGTCTCATCCCATAAATCCAGATTTAATTCCAGAACTCCAGAAACAGCTGCTCTTGCCTGAGCAATCAGAGATTTGTATACGCCTTCATCGACTGAAACAGTATTCATGGCATTCTTTCTGGCAAGGAAACGGCCTTTTTCAGTCAGAAAATGGTTTTCAGCATCCATTTCCCATGCACGCAAAGCTGTTTCATATTCAGCACGAAGCAAATCAGTTTGAAATTTATTTTCATCTCCTGAGCTTTCAATTTGTGAAATTTTTTTCTGAAGAAGTTCATCGGATTCAGCTGTCCATCGTGTTCTTTCATCAGCAATTCCAGAAAGAATAAATGACCGCCAGCCTTCTTCATCGCTCAAAGTGTAAGCTTGAGCGGCATATTCCTCTACGCTGTTTCGAGCTTCGTCCTCATAGCTTTGAAAAGGCTGCGCAATAAGTGAACTCGGACAGACACAGAACGTCCCGGTCAATCCCGGCATCAAAACAACTGCAGAGAAACAGATCCCCGCAGCCGGAACTTTATATTTCATGACTCTCTCCTTTGAAATATTATGCGATTTTTCGCTTCCTATCCAAAGGAAATATCATGTTTCTTCTTTTTCAGGCAAAAATGTGAATGGTTATTAACAATTCACAACAGAAATTCTGCGGTAATTACAGATAACAGGCAACCTGAAACTCTTGCAATGCAAACCTTTCTGAGCGGTGATACACCCCAAGCGACCAGCTTTCCCTTTACTTACTTCTTATTCTATATATTTTTTGCGAAACTCTTTCAGCAAGCATGTGAAGATCGCCCCCGGAGATCTGCTTCAGATTTGATCTGATAATTTTCAATGTAAGCATCCGTTTTCCCGTTGATGAATCATAAAGAGAACAATTAAAAATGTAAGAGTATCTCTCGCTTAACAGATCGCCGTTTTTGTATATCTGAAGCCCTCCCTGAAGAATATATTGTCCGGGAAATTGATCCGATAAATACAGAATTTCATTTTCGCCCAGAGGCCTGTTGCCGGGGAGATCCGCATCTTTCAGCAAAGAATTAAATTCATAACTGGAGAAGGTTTCTATTCCATTTTTCGCAAAGCTGAATTCGATTTCATTCTTCAGGTTTTCTTCTGATATCAAGCCATAACGGTCATCATACAGAGATATATTTCCAATTCCAATTATATCCTGCCGTCCGATTCCATTAAAGTTTTTCGCAATGACCAGCTGTGAATCATGAAGCGAACAACCGTGAAGAACAGAACACAGCAAAATCAATATTATTAAGACAGCAATTCGTTTCATATCAGCGGTCCCTGCAGCAGCGAAAACCTGCAGATTCCATGCGATAATTTTCCGGCACAAAAAGTCTGGCAGTGCAGCTCATGCTTTTACCGTCGATTTTAATTTTGCCGGAAAGAACAGGCCTGCCGCTCTTTTCTTCAATAGTCCATTCCCGCGAAATTTTTTCATGATAAAAATTTTGTTTTATTTCAGGAAAATCAAACAGGCAGGGCAGAGGACTCAGAGAATTTGCTTCTTTTTCACCGATGCCCGATTCCGGCTTCTTTTTTGACTTTTCATCTTGATTTTCATTTTTCGCCTGAAAAAGACATCCCTTTTCTTGAAAGACTTTTTTTTCAAGAGATGATTCTGAAAAACAGACTTTTTTCCATTCTAAATGAGTGCAGAGCCGCTTTCCCATTGTGCGACAGATCAATTTTGCTTTTTGAAATGCAATGTCTCTTAACGGCATACAGTTTGCACAGGAAAAATAATGCCCGGGCCGCATTTCTGAAACTGGATAGAGATCCATATAAAAAGAATATTTTCCTGCAGAGTATTCCCGCATTTCATTATACAGCCTGAATTTTTCAAAACTGCCGGAAAATGCATCCTGCAAATTAATAGCAGATAATCTCTCCGGGTTTTTCTGCAAAGAAATCGTTTCCGTGTGAAACGATTTTTCCTGAGGGTGAATGCAACCAAAAAGTGCAAGAGTAAATAGAATTCGGACAGAAGAAAGATTACGCATGAATGGAATTGTTTTCATTTTTTAATTTTTTTAATCGTGGATTTTTTATTTTTTAATCCAGAAGGAGTATTCTTTGCCGAAGAAACCCGCCTGTTTTCAGTTTTCACCTGGAATATATTTAAAGATTCTCCTGGATCTGGTTCGACTGATTTAAGATTTTTTTCATCTTTTAATGAATTTATAAATTCAATCGAACAGATTAAAAGATCCTCTGAATATTTTTTAATCTGTTTCTTTTTTAATTTCTTTGGATTTCTTTTAACTGATTTTTTTGAATAATACGTATATAGATCCTGAATTTTTCCAGAAGAATACAGAGTAATCTTAAGCCATTCCATCCAGCTGCATTTTCCAGAAATCACCGGGCCGCCTGTAAGAGAGACAAGACATCTTCCCGGAAACATAAAGACAGCTTGATCCATTGACGAAAATAACTTTACGTAATCCTTGATTTCTATCTTTCGGATAACCGATGAAGGGATTGAATAGCCCTTTTGAATGGACCACTCTTCGGGCTTAAAAAGAATTGATTTTTGAGGAAGGATTCCTGCTCCTTTTAATATTTTCCCTGAACAGAGTCTGATTTTCATAAAACGAAAATTGTTTTTTTTTGTTATATTCTGATTTTCATCTTCAGATCCTTTTTTTTTAATCTCAGGAAATAATTTTTCGCCGATTTCTTTCTCCATTGCCTTAAATATTTCCGGCTCATCAATCCATTCATAATCATCTTCCCTGGGCTCGGGGGCCAGCGGCAAAGCTATAAAACACAAAGAA
>JAOUOA010000451.1 GCA_029880625.1 Spirochaetia bacterium | reverse complement strand
ATCTTTTATTGTAATTTTCATATTCTGATTTTCAAATCTGTAACCAATTGTGTTTTTTTCTGCAGAATTATAGTGAGGCAATTTTAAGGGATAGGATGCATATATATGATTTTTAATTGATCCATTTGGAGTTGTAATGACAGCATCGGGTTTTAGCCAGCGGGATAAATGAGTATCGGGAATCTGGATGATTGCATCAAAAGCGTAAGCGTTAAAAGAAAAAAAATACAATATTGAAAAAAATATGATTAAAATAACAATTCCTGATGCTGCGAAAAATCCTGCAAAGGCATTTTTTGACAATGCAAACATTGACTCCAGTGCGGTGGTTTTCCTGTATCCTGCGAAAATACCCCATATCGCTGCATGGCTGTATAAAACAGGGCGAATGTAATCAATTTCCTGAATCAGTGTGGTAATAATGAATCCAGCAGATGCAAGCAGGAAAAAAAGAATTCCTTCTTCAAGATCATATATAATGTTCTTTGCAGATACAAAAATCATGCTGAAAAAAAACAATATTGCGAAAGAGTGAATAACACCCAGTTCTGCAAAAAGCTGTATATAAAGATTATGTGCCGTATCGTAGGGAAATACAGTCGAACTTTTTCCAACACCCTGTATATGGGTCCATGAAGCGTATCCGTATCCTGTTAAGGGTTTATTTAGAATCATTTCGATTCCATGTCTCCATATAGTAAACCGTTCTGATGAAAAGGAGACAAGATGATTTCGTTCCCAGTTGTACCCAAAGATAGATGCCGTTTTTTGCGGTAATTCCGGGTATGTATACACTGAAAAAGCTGCCGTAAGCAGCAGAAGTATTGCAGCTCCTGACAAAATGAATGAAAGACTTTTATTTTGAATTTTTGTATAAAAAAAATAAAAGGAAGTAATGAGAAAAAATACCCCGAGTATCAGAAACGCTCCACGCTGCTGGGTAAGAATCATGGCGAATGAAAGTAGAACTGTGACTGAAATTGGAAAAAATATGAATTGTTTTTTTGTTTGAAATGCATGCCAGATCGAAATTAGAAGCGGAATGTACATATAGGGCCAGACCCAGCTGGGATTTGAAAAGATATAAGTGAATCTGGAATGATCAAATGTATTTGCAAAAAGAAAAGGGAAAACCTGTGTAACTTTTGCAAAAATTGCGTAGAATCCGATGAGCGAAACAATAAGACCGCCAAGAATAAATCCCGTAAGAAATTTATTTAAAAGGTCGGGATAGATACGAATCAGAAAAAAAGAAAATAATCCAAATCCAGCAGCTGAAACAAGCAGTTGAAGGTTTAAAGAGGCGTACAGATTAGAAGTCGATGGATACAGGAAACACTCTAAGGCTTGAAAACTTGTTAATGCCCGGCAGGGGATCCAGGCTTCTCCATGTGTAAAGTAATAGGAACGGATTGCACGGATTCCGCTTAAGATTAAAAGAATTATCAGTAAATACAGAATTTTAATTTCAGTTTTTGTTAAATTAAGGGAAATAAAATTATCTGTTTTTGAGTTTCTGATTTTTATAAAAAAAATCAGAAACAGAATCAGAAACATTAAAAACTCTGTAAAAAAGGGATGCGTATAATCCGGATTTTGCGCTGCGGAAAGCGGGAATAAAAAAAACAGAAAAAATAAAATTTGTATGGGAATCTCCCGAGAGAATATTTTGTAATTTATTTTGCTTTCAGAAGACATTCAAGATCACCAAGCAGGAAAAATTAGTAAAAAAGCAATTCATTTAACAGCTGGTAATAAATAAAATATATGAATTTTATTTTCACTGGTTTAATTGCAGAATCTTTACTTAAATGCATTAGAGTTCTAAAATCAATTACAAAATATATTTTCAAGGAAAATAGTTCATCAATAAGTGGAAATTTTATCGGCAATAACTGGGCTGATTGGAGTTGATCCACTAGAGTTTTTCCCTGTATTTTATTGAAAATTTAGTCCTTCCCCTGAAATGTTTTTGAAATGAGTATTGCCAAAATTTATTTCTCAAATTTTTTATAAATCTTAAATGCAGTCCAGATCACTCCAATTAAAGGAAACAGGTAAATTGCATAGTTGCCAAGCTTCAGAATAAAATTCAGAATATGAATCAGACTTCCCATAAAATCCGGCCATTGAATTCTTGCTTCAGCCCCGGGCTCTGTTACGGAAATTGTAATTTTCGCCCAGGAAACTCTGTCCTGAATTATCCATTTTTGAATTTCTGTTTGATCAAAGCTGTCTTCGCTTGCCTGAAGACTGTTTTCCCGTTCCTGCCAGTTCTAGGCCTGTGCTCCGCCTCTGAGAGCGCGGGATCGTCTTTTCATTCGAAGATATTCGCGTTTCGCCTGTATATTTTGCCGTACATAATTTTCCGTATGGTCTACTGTCGAGATAGTTTCAGAAAGAATTTTTCCTGTTTTTTCAATCTCAAGAAGGTAACTGTTTAAATCAGAGCTTTTTACAAATATTACTGTATGCAGATTTGCTCTACCTTCATGAATTTGAAGACTGCTGGAAGCGAGATATCCGTATGTTTCGCTGATTTTTACAATATCATTTCTGGTTTGGAGAACATCGGATGATTCAAGAGAAAGATTCAAGCGATATTCTAAGAGGCGGTTCCATTTGGAAGTATTTTTAAGCTTGATAAAACCATAAATGCCTTCCTTGGCGAAATTCTCAGGAGTAAAGCCGGTTCCGCGAAATGTTTTTTTTTGAATTTCATTTGTTGATTTTTCAGTTTTGCTTTCTTCCGTGATGAAATTTTTATTGTTTTCTATCGTCAGTCGGTCTTGAACAGGCCGGTTTCTTGAAAGTCCGCCGGATTTCTCATTTATTTCATCTTTATAGACTCTATCTGTTTCTTCTCTTTCCGTCTGATCTGAAATTGTAAAATCTCTTCGATTGCTCTCCTGTTGAATATTCCAAAAATTTTTATCCTGTGTAACTGCGGAATCCGGCGCTTTATCTAAATCTAAATATCCCGGTGGAATTTCTTTTTCAGTCAATTTTTCTTGAATAAAATTAAAATCAGAATATCTTCCGATCAAAAAGAGGGGAATTATGACAATAAAAATGGCCGCAAAAGAAAATCCTGATACTGCATATATTTTTTTGGGAAATATTGGCGTAAATGCCCCTTTTAATTTGCCAATGAGGTAAATTTTCGCAGACTTATTTTTTTTATTGTTTTCCAGACTTTTTGCTTTTTGAATGATCGCTCCG
>JAOUOA010000035.1 GCA_029880625.1 Spirochaetia bacterium | reverse complement strand
TATGCTGAAAATTGCTGCAGCGGCAAAAACAATGCCAAACCGCGGGTTGATGCTTTTGCCAGAAGAATTAGCCACAGGTACGGCATCTACATCTTCTGAAAGATATTTTTTCTGTATACGGTTTGAAAAATCCAGGTTCTGCATTTTTGAAAAGTTTTGGGTTGTTTTATTAAATTATCGGGAAAATTCATCATTTCCCTGCAGAAATTATTTGTTTGAAATGCGATCAAAATAGAAGATTCCGCCCAAATTTATTTTTAAAAGTGTGGCTTTTTTTCCGGTATTATATGTCTTTGCAGGTATAGGAAAACTCAGCGGAAATTATCATAATCTGAAGGCAAACCAGGAAAAGCGCCTGCGCAGGCTTGCCGATAGAAGGATTCGGGACGATCTAATCATCAGTCAGGATCTGGCCAGGGAGATTTGTTCTCTTTCAAAAGAACTGGGCCGTCAGATCGGCATTCTGATCGACCGCCAGGGTCATGTGCGCAATGTAATTGTAGGTGACGCCCATCGGATTTTTATCCCTGAAATGCCGCGCAATCGAAGCGTTCGTCTGCGAGGACTCAGACTGGTGCACAGTCATCTTCATCGAGAACCATTATCTGAAGAGGATCTTGCTGACCTTACGCTTCTGAGGCTGGATTATATTACTGCCGTTACCATTGATGACGCAGGCTTCCCCGCTCAGTTTTATTCTGCTCATGTTCTTCCGGGCCGGAATCCCGGGTATCTTCTTGAAGATCCTGTTTCTCCAGGCAAGCTTCCTGAAGGTTTTTCTTTGACAATTTCTCATCTGGAAAATCTTTTTGAAAGAGAAGAAGCAAGGGTAAAATCGGCCAGGATCAAACCCGGCGCAATTCTTGTGGGTGTTTATACCCCTGAAATGAGAGCCAGGAGAGATCCCGACGATGCAATCCAGGAGCTGAACGAACTCTGTATCACAGCAGGGCTTGAAGTTGCAGATATTTTTATTCAAAAAAAATCTCATGTTGATCCCGGTACTGTGATCGGCTCGGGCAAGGCCAGAGAAATCTCAATTAAAGCGGTACAGGAAAATGTTGAAATTCTGATCTTTGACCATGAACTGACGCCAGCACAGGCAACCCGCCTTTCAAAAATATGTGATTTAAAAATCATAGACAGGACTCAGCTGATCCTTGACATCTTTGCAAGAAATGCGAAGAGCAGGGACGGAAAACTTCAGGTGGAGCTTGCGCAGCTTCGTTATCTAAAAGGAAGGCTGAGCGAAAAAGATGATAATATGTCGCGGCTTACCGGCGGAATCGGCGGAAGAGGACCGGGGGAAACAAAACTGGAAATCGGCAGGAGGCGTGTTGAAGAAAAAATTTCAAGACTTGAAAAGGAACTGAAAAGCCTGAAGCACCGACGCGGACTGAATCGAATCCGAAGAGATAAAAATAACATTCCAGTTGTTTCGATCGTCGGTTATACCAATGCTGGAAAATCAACTCTACTCAATGCCATGACCAATTCTGAAGTGATTGCTGAGAATCGGCTTTTTGCAACGCTGGATCCAACAACGCGAAGACTCCGCTTCCCTGAAGAAAAAGAAATTATTATTTCTGATACAGTCGGATTTATACACGATCTTCCTCCTGAGCTAAAAAGGGCCTTTGAGGCGACTCTTGAAGAACTTGCAGAATCAAGTCTTCTTCTCCTCTGTATTGATGCTGTGGACAGAGAAAAAGACGTCAAAATCAGAGCCGTAGAAGCCATCCTCAATGACATGGGTCTTTCTGAAATTCCTGTAATTAAAGTGTTCAACAAGTGCGAAGCATTATCCGAAGAGGAAAGGAATCACCTGTCAGGGAAATACGCAAATGCAATTGCAGTTTCTGCACTTCATAAAATTAATCTGGATACGCTTCATGAAGCCATTGAGGAATTTGTATTCACTAAGAGTGAAAAAGATGCTTCCTTTGACTTTATGATTCAATATTAAATTTCTCGCGTGCTGAATGTTATGATTAAAATCAATGCAGGAAAAAAAGGTCGTAAACCTCTTCGTGAATTTGTTAAAGAGGTGAAATCAGTAACAGTGGGCGAAGAGTGGAAAATTTCTGCAGAATATGTTCTGGATCATTTTAAGATTGCAAAAGAAGATTATTTCCGTTTTTTATATGCATCCAATGAGCCGGAAGCGGATCATTTTTCACAGGCAAATGCAGACCTTCTGGTTCACTTTTTATCTGAATGCGGTATTCCAGGGGTTCTTGATGCTTTTTCTGATGCCGGTTATCTGTTCAGAGGAGAACAGCTAGCAGAATTTCAGGAACTTTTCTGCAGTGTAACAATGACCCGCTTTCAAAATCATATGATTGACAGAGAGCTTCTTGAAACATCTCTTTCCGGATGCAGTGAAATTTCCGACGGACTTTCTTTTTACTGTGATTCTGTATTTGATTTACGCGAATTAATCGATTTTTCGATTAGTCTGTATCTTGAAAGAATTTCCTGTGAAAGTCATCCTGTCAGCAGAGGCATCTTAAATAATTTTATTGTGAAACAATTTGCATACGGTTATTTAAAATATGAAGATTTGCTTGCAGGTCTTAAGAGTTGTTTAAAAGAAAAAGCTGTCGTCTGGAACTTTATTTCCCCGGATTCCGGAGTGAAATCTGTTGTAAGCAGGGAAATTATGGATTCCCTGAGGATTCTTGAGTTTGCGGGGAACAGGATGCCAGATGAATCAGAAATAAAAAATCGCTACCGTGAGCTTGTTAAAAAGTATCATCCGGATATTAATCCGGATGGAGATGAAAAAGCAAGATTGATTAATTCTGCCTATACAGAAATTCTGAATTACAGAATCGCCAGGAACAGGGGCGATGCTGTCAGGGAGGCTTGAATGAAAGGGGGTCTTTCTCTTTTGTTGTTTTTTTCTTATTCTTTCTCCAATGCACTTTTTGCAGTGGACGCGCCGAAAGGGTGGATTTCCGATCTTGACGAAGCAAAAGCGGTTTCATTAAAAGAATCAAAACCAATTTTTCTGGATCTGTACACTTCATGGTGTCCCTACTGCGAAAAGCTTCATGACCGTGTCTATACATCCAAAGAATTTAAACATGCAGCAAAAAATTATATTACAGTCAGTATCAATATTGAAAAGCAGCCTGATGTGATTCAAAAATATTCCGTAAGTGGAACGCCTGTCATCCTTTTTCTGGATCATAACGGCTATGTTCTTGATCAGATATCAGGCTATATTGACCCACACCGCCTTTCCCGGATTATGGATCGGGTTTTAAAAAATGCAAAGCTTGAATCATCTCTCTTAAAAAAACTTTCAGAAAAACCAAAAGGAGTTCTGGAAAATTACAGAGCCGGTGTTTATTATTCAGATGTTGGAAATCACAAAAGGGCCAGGCATTATTTTCTAAATGCCTGGAATTCTTCTATAAATGAGCATCTTCAGATTAAAATGGATTCTCTTTACAATGCAGCCGTCAGTTCCATGGAGATGGAAGAATATTCTCTTTCGATTTCTCAATGGAATGCTTATATAGCCGTAAAACAATCAGAGGATGAAGATTATGTTTTTGCACGGTTTTATAGAGGCATGGCATATAAATTTTATAAAAATAATAAGATGGCGAAAAAGGATCTCCAATATGCAGTACAGCATCTGAAGGACGACAGCTACAGGCGATCTGCCAGAAAGCTTTTGGAAGGTTTAAAATAAAAATTTTTGTTTGCAAATTTTCAACGGACATTTTGTATTTTGCTGTTCAAATCCTGAACTGAACTGTAATTGGGCCTATGTCTGGAAGCTTGAAAGATTTTGTTCTAAAAAATATTCGTGAAATGGAAGGCTACACTCCGGGTGAGCAGATCAATGATCCTGAAATCATTAAATTAAATACAAATGAAAATCCCTTTCCGCCATCCAGAAAAGTAAAGGAAGCTCTCAGTAATGAGATCAGCAGAAACCGGCTTCAGCTCTATCCAGACCCTGCATCGTATGAACTGAGAAAAGCAATTGCGTCGAGATTCGGCCGATCTGAAAAAAACGTAATCATCGGAAACGGCTCAGATGATGTTTTAACAATTCTCTTCCGCACATTTCTCAATCACGAAGCAGGATTTATCATCCCCTGGCCCACCTACAGCCTGTATCCAGTCCTTGCCGGAATTCAGAACGTACCCTGTTTCAAGGTTCCCTTAAAAAAAGAATGGAAGATTAATTTTCCCGGAATATTGGAAGAACTGAACCGTCATTCCAAAAATAAAATGGTTATCTTCGCCAATCCCAACGCTCCTACCGGGAATTTTGAAGAACCGAACCATGTATTATCTTTTGTAAAATCAAATCCTGTGCTTACGCTTGTGGATGAAGCTTATATTTCTTTCGGAGGAAAAAGCCTGATGCCTGACGCAGGTACAGATGACTATCCTCGTCTTATGGCATGCGGAACTTTCAGTAAATCACACAGTCTTGCCGGCCAGCGAATCGGATATATTGTTGCTCATGAAGATTTGATTTTTGAAATGGATAAAGCGAGGGATTCCTATAATCTGTCCAGGCTTTCGCAGATTTCCGCTCTGGCTGCTCTGGAAGATGAGGAAGAATATCAGAAAAGATTTGAAACAATCATGCAGACCCGGAAGTTTCTATCCAGCGAATTGCGCAAGAGAGGATTTGATTTTTCTGAAAGTCTGGCCAATTTTATTTTTGTTTCTCCACCAGGCCTTTCAAGGCATGAGGGAAATGCTGCTGAAAAATATTATACATTTCTAAAAGAAAAAAAGATTTTAATTCGTTATTTTTCGGAGACGTCTACTCAAAATCATGTAAGGATTACAATCGGAAAAAAAGAAGAAATTGAAAAACTTCTTGAAGCAACAGATTTATTCTTAAAGAAATTTCTTTAAGCCAATTGTCTTTTAGAAATTCTTTCCGTTTTACATCTCTGACATCAGCTCTTTCAGCGGTTTTTTTCGCAGTGCGAGTACGATCAGAGATGATATAAAAACAATGAGAGCAAGTGTAAACAGAAGTCCACCGTCTCCCATGACTTCAATTCCCAGAACCGCTAAATGGGAAATGATTGCTGTAATCATAGTAATTGTGCTGATAAATGCCCCCATCCAGGCAAGTCTAGGTGTTAAAAGCATCAGTGAAGCAGTCAGTTCCACCGCACCTGCTCCGATTCTTCCCCAGGGCTCAACTCCAAGTGCGTTGAAAATAAATATCGATTCTTCGCTTGAGGTAAACTTGAAATAAATCGTCTGCAGCAGAATGGAAGCAGCGATAATCTGTGCTGTCCATGAAATTATATTTTTTATTTTTTTGCTTAAATACATGGGATTCTGATAATGAGTTACGGTTCAATATAAAACGCTTCATCAACCGGCCGAAGTGGTCTGTTGAGATGCAGAGGGCGCCGCAGTCCATCGGGGCCGGGCGCCGGTCTGGTCATGTCAATCCACTTGCGGTAAACTTCCATGGATTTATTTGTATCAACAGAAATATCTCCGTAGCGGTCTCCTTCATGAGCCTTTTCAATGCGAACCTTCTGATGCCAGCAATGCGCTCCGCTGAGAGGTTCGGGATGGACAGCGTGTGTGATGTTCTGATGAACGCCGCCGTCGCTCCAGTATATCCGCGATGAATCGCTATCGCCTGATTTGTAGGGACGGATTCCGTCCAGTACGCGCATTTTCCATTTCCCGTCTTCTTTTTTAATATCAACCAGATTTGTGGCCCACCGGTTTCCCACAGCATCGTTTGTTCTGCGCCACCTTCCTATGTGATGCGAGCAAACCACGACTTTCGGACGGAGAGCTTCGGTTACCCATACACGGCTTACAAAAAAACCGATTTCTGTATTTACACGGACCAATTCGCCTGTTTTTAAGCCCAGTCTTTCTGCATCGACTGTATTCATCCATACAGGATTTTTATGAGCGATTTCAACGAGCCATTTGGAATTTCCAGATCTCGTATGGATTAAATTGGGCAGGCGGAATGTTGGAACAAGTGGAAATTCGCCGTTGTCAAAATCAATGTTATCCTGATGGATATGGCTTTTAATATATCCCGGAATTCTGTATTCAGGCCATTTCCAATCCACAAGCATCTGAGAAAAAATTTCCTGTTTGCGGCTGGGCGAATGGTATCCATCTACAATTTTGTCTCCGAGCTTGATGCCTACGACCTTTCCGTCTTTTGTAGCGATTCCGGTTTTTTCATCGATGCTTACACCGTCGCTGTTTACTTCTTTTAAGTGTTTGTTATATGAATTTCTTTCCACTTCAAAAGCGCCGTATTTTTTCATGTATTCCAGAGGCGTGAGTCCCTCTTTTTCCGCAGCTGCGGGAAGTCCTTCCGTATTTTCAAAAATGTAGCGGTAGTATTCTTCAATATTAATTTTTTCCCCCTCTCTGTAGGGAGATTTAAAGTGTTTGCGGATTCCCAGCTTTTCATCGGGATCAATTCTCCAGGAAAGCTCAATCCAGAACTCATCTTCTTCCCATACTTCGCCTGGATTGGCCTGGTATGTGAATTCGACTTCTTTACCCATTTTCCGCATGGCTTCTCGCAGAACTGGCTGACGGAATGCAATCCATATTCCGGAATGAGTTTCATAACTTACGATATCATGCCGCTCTGACGAATGTCCCATGGGAAGGACGTAATCTGCATAGTATGCGGTTTCATTCCAGGTCGGCGTCATGGCAATATGAGTTCCGATCATGTTTTCATCGGTTAAAGCTTCAATCCAGGTAAATCCGTCCGGATAGGTCCATACAGGGTTAAAGACACGAGTAAAGTATACGTCGATTTTTCCTCTTCCTTCTTTTAAAAAATGCGGGAGAAGAAAGCTCAATTCATAATGGCTTAGTGGATATTCTTTTGGAAAATGCAGTTCGTTCCAGAATTTATGAGCAGGAGGATTGTCAAAAAATTTAGGTTTGAATTTATTCCATGCACTGGGCGAGGTGCCTCCTTTTGTTCCCACGCTTCCCACAAGAACGTTTAGGAAGTGAAGGGCGCGTACTGACTGCCATCCGCCAAGATTCCCCATTGCAGAAGCTCTCCATATATGCGATGCGAAACGGGAGCCTGCTTTTCCGATCTGACGGGCAATGTCGATAATCATTTCTTCTGAAACGCCGCTTTCACGGGAACCGAATTTTGGAGTGTATTCTGCATATTTTTCGCGAAGTGAAAGGATGAAGTTTTCAAAAGTAATTTCCTTACCGGGTTCTTCCTTTTCCAGGTATTCCTGCCAGTTTACCCATGTCTCCATGTATTCTCTGTTGTAAAGGCCTTCGTCCAGAATGACTTTTGCCATGGAGAGAAGAAGAGCTGCTTCTGTGCCCGGATATGCAGGCATCCAGTAATCCGCCATGCTGGCTGTATTGGAAAGCCGGGGGTCGATAACGGCAAGTTTTGATCCGTTCATCATGCTCTCCAAAATTCTCTGTGCATGTGGATTGAAATAGTGACCTGATTCCAGCTGAGCGCTTACGACAAGCATAAAATCTGAGTTGGCATGGTCCGGCGAGGGTCTGTCATACCCGTGCCATAAAATATAACCGAAACGGGCGCTGGCAGAGCAGATATTGGTATGGCTGTTATGGCCGTCCACCCCCCATGCCTTAAGAACTCTTTCCATGTAGCCTTCATGTCCGGGGCGGCCCACATGGTAGACAACTTCATTTCGCCTTTCTTCTTCAAGGGCTTTTCTGATTTTTGCTGAGATTTCGTCAAGAGCCTGATCCCAGGAAATCCTTTCCCATTCGCCTGAACCCCTTTCGCCTTTTCTTTTTAAAGGATAAAGAATCCGGTCCGTATCGTTGATCTGGTTGATTGTTGCGGGGCCCTTGGCGCAGTTCCTTCCCCGGCTTCCCGGATGATAAGGATTTCCCTCAAATTTTCTGATGGACATATCGTTTTTGTCTACATAGGCCAGAAGTCCGCAGCCGGATTCGCAGTTGAAGCAGGTTGTCGGAACAAGCATGTAATTTTTTTTCTTTTTTCGCGGCCAGCTTTTTGGATCATATTCACTCCAGTCATCCCAGCGATCCGGGGGAGGATAATCAGACAGTTCTGCTTTTTGAAATTGAACTCCAATATGATCAGCTCCAGGATCTGAATGCAGGTCTGGAATAATTTTTAATTTTTCTGAAAGTTTTTCAATAAAAGTCGGTTTGTGATGAGGTCCCATAATTATCTCCCTGGAAATGCATTACCTTAAAGGAACCAGCTGAGGACCTTTAATCCAGATATGTTCTGTTACATAAATTCCAATAATGGAAAATGCCCCGGCAATGGGGAGAAGCATATTTTCTCCTGTCAGAATCAATGCGACAGGAATTAAATTCCCTATCAGTACTGAACCGGTATAAAATAGAACAGAAAATCTTCCTCTGGAAATCATTTTTGCAACCAATTTGGATTCTGCTGTAGGATGAGCGATTGTTAATTCTGCTACAAGAACGTTCATATTGAATGCGATTCCAATGAGAAGCATGATTCTAATATACGATTCCCAGTCATATGTGGTTTCAACAAAATTGATAAGAACTCCAAAAGTCGCCGCTCCAGCCATGATCATATGCGCAATCATGTGGATTGGAAGGATGGGACTCTGCCAGAAATCGCGTCCTTTTGCCTGGGCCAGAAGAAATGCAGTATAAACAGCAACCGGTACGCTGAGAATAAATGCCGCCCATTCGGCAATTCGTATGATACTGTGGAATTCAAAATGCTGTGCAGCAATATATACGGTCAGAACTGCGCCAAAAGCCTGAAGAATCATGCCGCCCCTTGTCAGCCAGGAACTGAACTGCGGACGAAGCAGGACATAAAGAAATCGTATGGGTCTGTCCAGGTCCTTGACGAGGAATGCTGTTGTCAGCATAAGGAACAGAAGACCGATTCCGCTTGCAATTTTTCCGATTGTTGTACTTACGTGAGCAAGACCGAACAGGGATGCAAATGTTGCAGTGAATACAACGCCGCTTCCTACTGCTTTTGCTGTAAGATAGGCGGGAACTTCCCAGCCCCAGATAACGCCTTTAACAGGAGCATCATGTACACGCCGTGATTCTTCGCGAACGATGCTCCAAGCTTTTGCAAGATTTTTATTTGGATTCCCGGTCATGGGGACACAGACTCCGTATTTCTGGGGAGATTCTTCTGTGTAGGAACCAGGATTTTCAGCAAGCTGTTTTAATAAATCTTCCTGATCGGTTTCGTGTATTCTTTTTTCTGCATACCTAGCAAAGTGCCCGACTCCGGCTGCCTGAGACACCTGCTGATAATCGCTGGATGGATAGGCAGCAAGAGGATTCAGCGATGATACATCGCCGTTGATATAGTAAAGTTTTGGTATAGTTCCTTTATCAACCTTTCGTGTCTGAACCAGTTCTCTACTGAGAAGCCTGGAAATTTCGCTTTCCGGATCTTCCATGTCGCCTGCAATAATTGCCTGCTCCGGACAGATGTTTACACAGGCAGGACGAAGTCCCAGATCAACTCGGTGCGCACAGTAATTGCATTTTGCTGCAGTCTGAGTTTCAGGATCGATATAGATTGCATCGTAGGGACAGGACTGGATACAGGATTTGCATCCGATGCAGCGTTCGTTGTTAAAATCAACGATTCCGTCTTCCCGGTTAAAAAGCGCGCCTACGGGACAGATTTTTACGCATGGCGCATCATCACAATGATTACAGCGCAGAACAGAAAAAATACGTCTGGTATTGGGGTAGGTTCCCTTTTCAATGTATTTAACCCAGGTGCGGTTTACTCCGATGGGAACATCATGTTCTGCTTTGCAGGCAACGGTACAGGCATGGCAGCCGATGCATTTTCGATTATCTATTATAAATCCGTAATTCACTTAAATCTCCTGATAAACCCTAATTAAAAAAAGCCAACAATTTGATATGAGGCGACCAGTTTTATTATAGGGGGACCTGGCGGATCAGTATGAAAATATGCCGAAGGGCTTTAATCTTACATTCATTAAATGATTTTTTAACATCATAGAACTGATCCAGAAATAATATATATAAATCCAAAAAAGTTGAAAACAAACTCCTAAAACACTCTGAAAATAATTTTTATGTGTCAGATATTCTTTCAAAATATCTTGCTCTGTACACGAGTCTCTGTGCCGTTTCTGAGTCAATAAAAGAATTCCGGTTATGCAGGACATTATTGCAAATTATACCCTGACCGGGAAATAGCTGTGCCCTGATTTTAAATTCTGAATCTGATTTTAAGATAGCTGTCAATGTTTCCAGTGCTTCATGGATCATATCTGATTTTTTCCATGCGATACTTTTTGTTCTGGCAGTGTATCTCATATGAAGACAGCCGTGTTTTGAAACAGAAAAAACCGGTCCGTTTCTTTCTGGACGCAGTTCCTGATCGGCCTTATCGAATACCGGCGGAATTGACATGGCATCGGTATCCATGAGAGCCCGGATCAGTTCAGGATTTCGGTCTCGCAGTAAAATATAAAGAATTTCATGATCAAAAAACTCATTCTCACCTCCGCTTTCTGCCTGGCGTGCACAATGAAGAATGATAGAACGAACCATATGGTCCATGTCGTTGTAATAGCCGTCCGTATGCCATTGAATTGCCTTATTTGTATAAGGAATAAATTCTCTGGTCTGTACTGAATCAGAAACCTGCAGTGATGATATCCCGTCATCATCAGAAAGGGGGTTTGCATCAAGCGTCAACAGGCCGAAATGAGAGGCAAATTTTGCTATATCCTCTCGCGAAACACTCTTATCTGTAGAGTAGAGCGCCATATTTGTATGTCTGCATCGGGTTCGAATTTCAGATTTTTCTGAATCGGTTGGATTTGCCAGATCATGAACCTGAACCATCAGCGAATCTTTCAGCTTTAGAAATTGATTTATTTTTTGATCTTTATATCGGAGGTATTCAGCGGAATTGGACAGATTAAAAGGCGATTCGGATTGTAAATTTTGAGTACAATCCGAATCTCTTTTTAAGTTAAACATTGAAACAGAAATTCAAAATCAGGCTGCATTCTGCCTGAGCATTGAATAAACTTTGTCCCAGGTTACAGGCTTGGAGCGAAGAGGCTTTTCCAGTACAAGCGCATAATATGCCTTATCGTCTGCATCTTTCAGATTTCCTGCTTTTGCAGCTTCCAGTGCCTTTTTTCCCCATTCCGCAGCTTCTTCTGAAGCATTCTTTACGTTCGTCCAGTATGCAACCGCTTCAATTTTATATACAAAAGTGCGGTCAAGCGCTTCAGCATCAGCAAGGGAATTGACTTCCGTTTTACGAATCCCGAAAAGCTGTTTCCATCCTTTTGTCGGCCATTCTTCCGTTTCTTTAATGGCATTTTCTATTGCTTTAATTAAATCCTGACTCATTTATATTTTCTCCCTGATAAATAGAATCACAAATATATTTTTTAGAGACCGATCATTTATAAAGGTCACAGAATTTTTCTTTTTTAAATTAAATCAATTCACTTTGACTTAAAGCTCTAAAACCCAAAAGAGCAGAATACAATCGGAAAAATTTTAAAATAAT
>JAOUOA010000450.1 GCA_029880625.1 Spirochaetia bacterium | reverse complement strand
TGTGGATGTTATTGTATTTTTTCCGAGTTTTCGGTTTTCTGGGCTGGCTTCGTAAACAAAAACAAAATTCATCCTCGTATTGAAAGGTCTCATATTGTCACTTCGAATATGTCCGATTCTTCTGTCATTTTCATAAAGCTTAAAACTGTTTTTGGGCAATCCGGGAAGAGGCATACCTGTTCTGTTTTTTACGCTGAGGAATACTGCCATGTCAGGATAAGAAGAGGAATCAACTTTTTCTATCTTAACATCCAGATTGCTTGTTTTAAAACCTTCAGGAGTTAAAATATCAATACGATTGGCGGTATGATTCGCAACATATACTATTCCGCTTTGATCTTCACGTATGGAAAACGGTTTGTAGAATTTAACATATTTTCCTTTCCCATCGTCCAGTTGATTCAGAGAGCCCCATGTTTTTTCTAAAAAAGAATAATAAAGAATTCCAGACTCCTCATCTGCAATCCAGAGTCTTTTTTTTCCTGGATCGATATTTCTTGGTTTTTTCAGCAGGCTGGATCTGAGTTCGCTGATAAAGTTTCCGTCCTGATCGTATATCAGAATTCTTTTTCCGTCTCTGTCCGCAATATAAAGAAGTCCATCATCATCCACTGCAATTCCTGCCGGATTCCGCATAGGATTACCCCCGGAATCTCCGGTAATAGAAAAGATAAATTTTCCATCCAGGTCAAATTTCTGAATTCTGTTGTTCCCGGAATCTGAAACAAATATTGCTTTATCGGTAACCCGTATTCCAGAAGGGCCGCGAAAGAAGCCATCTTTATTTCCGCTTTCGCCGAATGTCATAACAGGGATTCCGTTTTTTCGATAAATCCCGACACGATCAGCATTGTATTCGGCAAGATAAAAGAGATCATCTTTTATATCCATGGCCAATGGTCCGTCTGGACGATAAAAAGGAAGACCTGAATAATTTCCAAAAATATTTCCTGAAGGAAAGACCTGAAGCATGCTGTTGTCAGTATACGAAAGGATTGTCAGTATATTGTTTTGATCAATAAAAAGATCGACAGGAGTTGTTATATCATATTGTCCCCAGGTTTGTGAATCATAGGATTTAAAATATACGTAGTCCCCGGGATCTTTGTAACGGTTTAAATAAAATCGTAGAAGTTCATACCTCTGACGGACAAGCGGAAAAACTCCATCGGACAGATCGTCCAGAAATGTCCATTGATCAAGAGCGCCATTCCAGTCTCCAGAATAATAATAGGCATCACCAAGATACCTTCTGGCAAGATGAAAATAAGGATGGATATTTAATGCATCATAAAAAAACTCTCTTGCAGCTACATATCTTCCAGAATTATAAAAAGCCAGTCCTTTTTGAAATGAGTCTCTGGCGGCTTCTTCTTTTATTCTAAAATTAGGTATTTTTTGGGCATTGATGGAATGATCATAAAGAATCAGTAATAAAAACAGTGTTACTGAAAAAATAAAAATATTTTTAGATTTATGTGACATAATATTTTTTAACAGGCAAAAAAATATAGATTTAAGTATTTTTTTTACTATTAGAAGGAGAATTGATTTATGTTTCAAACATTTTTTTAATTCCAGGGAGATTCCTGGTAAAATTCATGATCTTTTCAATATAAAACCTTAAAAAATTCCTGAATTTTACCGGAAAAATAACTTTTAGCACGGGTGTCAGGATAATATCTAAAACTTTATAAACAGGGCCAAAAATCTTTCTGAATGGAGCAAAACCTTCAGTTCTTTTTGACATAATATGAAGGCCCATAATAGCGATTACAATATCCGGCAACCATGCGCCCAGCACAGGTGAGATTTCCCCATCGTTAGCTTTAGTCAGACCAAACGTTAAAAAAACATAATAGATAACAAGCACCAATAAAGCCAGTGCAAACCCCATTCCTTTGCCTGAACGCTTTACAACAAGGCCCAGGGGAAAAGCGACAAAAAAGAACAGCAGGCTGGCAACCGGTGTTGCAAGCCTTTTCTGGATTTCCACTTCAAACCTTGTTTTAGTTTCTACGGATTTATCAATAAAAAGAGGAAGCTGAATCAATAATTTTGCTTTGAGTGAAAATTCTTCTTCTGATGGACCGTCAGGTGTACCTATTTTAGCTCTATTTGTCAGAAGCCAGAACTTTAGACGGTTCAGCTCCATTTCCATTTCTCCAAGACCAGGAAGCTCAATAATTCCGTTAAACTCCTCAGACTTTCCGTCTTGAGACATTACAGTGGTGCTGATCGAACCGCTTTCGCACATTTTAGTTAAGGCGCATATATCAATCTTATTCCCTCCATGTTCGATATTATGAATTACTTGATATAATTCATGGATCATGTAATTATCCGGTCTTACATTCAATCTTCCATACTTTTTAGGAGGCGGCGGTATTACATAGTCCATAAAACCATTCTGAAAATTGGTCATTTGATAACCGGAGCGGTCTTCATTTATGTCCAGGATATACCCTTTTTTAAGACGGATAAAGGTTTCATTTTCACCTTTATCATTGATTCGGCTTAAAAGTTCTCCTGAACTGGCATTGACAATTTGGTTGATGTATCCGTCTCCAATCGGAATCAGAGTATTTTTAATGACTACCTTTTCTGATGTTCTTATATCTACATCGGAAAACCATTTACGAATTTGAACATTTAACAGAACATCTGCTTTACGGTTTTCTGCGTAAATATCCTGGCCTGTTTTGGAAAGAGAATCTGTACTTGCTCCGCCCATAAAACTTCCGGGTTTTACAAGTGTAAGGCTGTGGTACGTTTTGAGCCATTCTTCGAAATCTTCTCTTGCTTTTGCATTGATGGGACCGAGATAAAAATTGATTACAGCCACAAGGGCCGTTGTAATCAATCCGAAAAAAATAAAAATAACGTACATGCGGGGGAAACTAATTCCTGCTGAGCGCATTGCTGTAATTTCTGAATCGCCGGACAATCTTCCCGCAGCCATAATTCCTGCAAATAAGCATGCAATGGGTATTGTCTGAGAAATTTGTTCTGAAATCAGATAGCCAAGATATTCCAGAATTTTGTTTAGTGGAATTCCTTTACCAAGAAGTTCCGCAATCACATCTTTCAGGACCATTGTTACAAAAAGTGTAGTAAAAAAAAACAATGCGACAATAAAAGGAACCAGAATTTCTGTAAAAATATAGCGGTCCATCATCGTTGGACCGAATCTTCTACCCCTGTAAAAGAATTCCATATTACGCCAAATACTGGTATCCGTA
>JAOUOA010000034.1 GCA_029880625.1 Spirochaetia bacterium | reverse complement strand
TGACCATGACGAATATACGGAAGATCCAGTAATGAACCTCTCCATTCCCAATCATTCAAAAGAATTTTCAGAAGAGACCCTGCATCCGTGGAGAAGCTGGAACAACGGAGAAGAATACAATCTGCAGAGAAAGAAACTGGCTGAGATGTTTATAAAAAACTTTCTGCATTGTTCTCCTGGAAGCGATTTTGACTATTCAAAATACGGGCCGCGAATTTAATCCGGTTTGTATAGTGTTTTATAACTTCTAAACATTGCGAATCTAAAGAAGGGGAATATTTTCTTGTGGATGTTTTCTGGACTGATTGGGCTGGGCAAATCTATACAATTTTTACACAGTTTTTTCCGTTAGATTTTGCAAGATAGGCTCCCTCATCGGCGCGTTTAAATAATTCTTCAAATGTTTCGTCATTCTGATAATCCGTTACGCCGAAAGATGCTGTAACCTTCATATTATTAAATTCGCTCTTTTCCAGAAGACTCCTGAGTTTTTCCGCAAGAATCGCCCCATTTTCTTTTTTTGTATCAGGCAGGGCCAGAACAAACTCCTCGCCTCCCCATCTTGCAAATATATCTGTTTTTCGGACTGTTTCACTGACTACCCGGGACATTTCTTTTAACAGAATATCTCCTCCTTCATGGCCGTATTGATCGTTGATTTTTTTAAAATCATCAACATCAATCACAACAAATGAAAAGTTTCCGCTTTTAAAAAGAGGCTGCATCAGTTTTTGAAGTCCTCTGCGGTTGGGAATTTCTGTTAAAAAATCGATGTCAGCTTCCTGCAGAATTTTTTTATCATTTCGCGCATAATCTTTTTCGTAAAAAAAAGAAACGATGAAAATCAAACAGTAGGAAACCAGTATATAATTTTTATGCACTTCATAATCCATCTCTTTTTGAAAAGGAAGCTCAAAATAATAAACTGTAAGAAGAGAAAGTAATCCTGCAAGAGAAAATAAACCGCCATACCTGAATTTACCCAGAAAAAACACAACAGCCGGATAGCTGATAAAAAGAGGAATCATTTCATGGTGTGAAGATTCTGTAAACAGATACAGATAAAATAAAACATTGACATTCAAAAGAGAGGACCAGATTAAAAAATATCTGTACTGATAACGGATGGATATAATGAAAGAAACTACAGTTTGAAAAATTAGAAATGAAATTAAAAATAAATGAAGGTATGATTTTTGATAAATAAAAGCAGATGCATTGAACAGAAAAAATGCAATCAGAGCAAGATTGACAGTAAGAGAAAAGAAAATTCTGTGCTTAAGAGCTGAAAATCTGACGTCATCTGAAGTCAGTTTGTTTTGATTCATAAGGATTCCCCGTGATGCAGAGTAAAAAATTCCCCTGTTTCATAACTGCATCAATGTTATAAATCATAAATACGAAAAAAATGTAAAGAATATTACTGAATTTATTTCAGAATCTGCTTTTAACGCATCTTTTAAGACTTCTGAGCCACTGCAAAAAAAAGGACCCGAATCAATTTCGGATCCTTTTTATAGAAAATATAATCTTAAAGAATTATCGTTTCAATCCTAGAACTTCCTGAATCATTTGATCGCTGGTTGTGATGGTTCTTGAATTGGCCTGAAATCCTCTCTGGGTTACGATCATGTCGGTAAACTGATCGCTTAAATCCACATTGGACATTTCAAGGAGTCCTGCATTAATTTTTCCGCGGCCTGCAATTCCAGCTTCGCCGACATTGGCGTTACCAGAGTTCATGGAAACGCTGAATTTTGTTTCGCCTTCTTTTGTAAGACCGCCTGGATTGGTAAAGGTTGCCATGGCAATTTTAGCAATGGGTTCTTTTACCCCGCTTGTATAGGTTCCGATTATGGTCCCAGAATTATCAATGCTGAAGCTTTCGAGATATCCCATAGGATACCCGTCCTGAGAATCTGCATGAGTGGTAAAATCAGATGCAAACTGCGTTACTCCGTTCATGCCTCCTGATTCGCCCATATTCAGAGTAAATTTCTGAGTGGCAGGATTTCCCGCAATTCTGTAGGAAAGCTCAACTCCAAGCTTGCCCTGGTTCAGAGTGTCCGTGCCGTCGCTGACGGAAATGAGCCTCCCATCCGGCGAAAATCCCATTTCAAAAAAATCGTTCCCCCCGATGGCAAGATCATTATCTCCGGGACCTTTTACATTGACCGAAATATTTGTGGAATTCTGAAGATCCACCCTGGTCTTCCAGCGGTTATCGCCAACCTTATACATTTCGAGACGAAGCTCCCGCTTATTTCCCTGGTCGTCGAAGACGTTAATTGTTGTAACATGCCCTCTTCGGGTTTCTTGGGGACCGGACAAATAAAATTTGATCTGCTCCTCTGTTGCATCGGGAGGAACAATTTCAACTTCCTGGTTCAGGTTAGATTTATAAACGACTTCGCCTGTTGCCTTTGCAGGTTTTTTAGAATACACAGGGATCTTTATATCTTCAAGACTTGCCGCAGTGTTGATCACCGATTTTCCTGTATCCCCTTCTCTTGCATTCCATCCCTGTACTTTGAGTCCGGTTCCCGGATGCACATAAAAACCGTCACGATCCAGACCGAACTGTCCCGCTCTTGTATAAAATTCCTTATTACCGTCCTTCACAACGAAAAATCCTTCTCCTGAAATCGCCACATCCGTATTTTTTCCGGTAGTTTGAAGCGATCCCTGTGTCATGATTTTGTCAATGGAAGCCATTAACACACCGAGACCAACCTGCATGGGATTTATCCCTCCCACGTTATCCTGAGGTTCCGCAGCCCCTGAGAGTTCCTGCGAAATCAAGTCCATAAAGGTAACCCTTTCGGATTTGAAACCGTGTGTATTGACGTTGGATACGTTATTTCCAATAACATCCATACGAATCTGATGAGTTTTAAGTCCGGAAACGCCGGAATACAGTGATCGCATCATAAGCTTTTACATTTCCTTTTATTTAGTGTTTCTTTTCCATTCATGTGTAAGTTCATTTTTTCGAGCATATCAAACGCTTAATTCCATTGAATGATGTAAATCAAATATGGTATCATACAGAGAAACCGGTACGTTTTTATTTTCTGACTTCTCCGGATTCTTGCCGTTATTTTCAGATTTTCCGCCTGAGTCGTTCTGGTTCATTCTGCGGGCATCGGGAATAGTTTCCGTTTTAATTTCTGAAGAAGCTTTCACTTCATTTCCATTCCCAGGAATCTGATCTTTGCTCTCATTCTTCTGAACAAACGCTTCCGATTCTTTAACGCCCGTAACATTTCCGGCTCCTGAAGCATTCTGTTCCGCCGTTTCTGATTTTTTTTTCGCTGCATATTTTGCGCTTAAAAGTCCAGCATCGCCAATTACTTTAACATCGCTTACGCTTACAGCGCGTCCGTTGACGCGAACAAAAGGTTTATTCGATTCATCATAAAGAACCGCTTCAGCAAGTCCTGTCTGCATTTCGCCTGTAGCGGAATCCATACCCATGATAAATTTACCAACAAGTCCGTATGCCTGACGGTCCGCCATATAGTTCACGCTGTTTGAGATATTCTGCATCTGCTCAAGCGATGAAAACTGCGCCATCTGGGCGATAAACTGCTGATCTTTTACCGGCTGGGTGGGATCCTGATGCGAAAGCTGGGTAATAAGAAGTTTCAAAAAATCGTCTTTGCCGAGCGACTTTGCTTTATCGAGAACTTCAATATTCGCAAGTCCGCTTGTCTCTAGCTTTTCCTGCTTTTTCATATATTCACTGATATTAACCGAACGTTCACGGTTTAAATAATCAGTTTTATTTTTTTCAAGTGATGATAGTGCTTCCATATGTTTCCGACGTTCCTTATGCGCTTAAGTTAACCGCTCCCTCATGGAGATTCTGGTGATAGAGAATGGTTCCGTACTCACTATCATCGATATTTTCAGCAATTTGATGAGTGAAAATATCATATTTTTCTTCTTCTGTTCTGTCTGTATCTGAAAAATTTTCCGAATACTGATTCTGGCTGTTCGGCAGATTTCCCTTCTCTGTATCATGATCCATCTCAGATGAAAGAGATTCCTTTACTTTTACGGTAAAGCTGTCCACCTGGATTCCCTGGGAACGAAGTTCGAACTTCAAATGCTCGATCTCATCCATAATCATTTTCTTTGCCGCTTCGGAGCCTACGAGAATCTTCGCTTCGAGACTGTTTTCAATCAAACGAAGGTTCATGGTCATTTTCCCCAGGCTTTCAGGATTCAGACGGATACTTGCCGTTGAATTTCCATCAGGGCCCAGATTCAGACGGGCTTTTTCAACCAGTTCATTAAAAAGTTTCTTATTGGCCGAAACAGACTCCGCTTCGGCAGCCTTTTTTGTCATTTGCGATGACTGCACATCCTTTAGCTCAGAAAATATATTTTTAACATCGTTCGAACGGGATGAGGAATGGTTCTGATTTCCTTCGCCTTTATCTTCAGATGATTTCTGAGAATTTTCCTGAATATTCAGTTTTTCGCTTTTTTTCTTTTGAACCGCCTGAAGAGACGCTTCCCGGGAATCCACCTGACCGGCGACCTTCCACTTTTCAGGATCCAGAGGCACATGAATGGTTTCCGGATTTTTTTGAACCCCGTCTGACGACCGCAAAACAGATTCGTTTTTTTGATTTTGGGAGATTTTATCTTCTGCTGCGTCTTTTTGTATATTTTTCTTTTTCTCTTTCAGTTCATTTAAATGTTCCTTATCTCCGAATGCCTTTTTAAAAAGTTCATTTAAAAGTCCTTCCGGAACAACGTCTTTTTTCAAGACTGCCTTCTGGCCTAATTCCTGCCCGGCATTTTCGCCGTCCTTTTTTTCAGCCTTTTTAGTGTCTCCGTCTTTTGCAGCAGCCCCCTGCAGATCTTTGTTCCGGTCAGATTTTGACAGATCATCTTTTTCATTTTTATTATCACTTCGCGAATCCTGCTCGCGGCTGTCCCGGACATCGTCAGGTTTTTTTTCTTCAGAGGTTCGCATTTCTTCTTCCGAACGCTTTTCCATACTGTCACGACTGTCCCGCTGCTCGGAAGGATTTTCTTTTTCATTGACTTCGCTTCTGGTCCGAAGCACCGGATTTTCACTGACAGGACGAACGGCATCATTCAGATGGTTTTCAAAAGAAAAAGGAAGAAGTGTTCCGGAAGGCCTGTTCGCTTCCGATAAACCCTGCTTAAATAATCCATTATGAGGTTCGTACTTAGACTGAACTGTATTTACAATTTCTGATAGATTCTGCATCAATAACACCTTCGATAAAAAACAAATTTTCCATAAGTGATTTTGTTCGATTTTAAAGGTTTCACCAAAAACATGAATTTTATGCGACATAAAATCGTTTTGCAATCACATAAATAAATGAATGATAAGATTCTGCACTTCTGAAATCATGGTTATGTTTCAATTGAGTAAATTTATGGAATCATCCTCTACTACAAATCAGCCAGAAGCAGCGACATCCCGTCAGGTGGAAGATGTAACGAAAGGCGCCTTTCGGTTTGAATGCAACGGCTGCGGGGACTGCTGCCGGGGCGGCGGGAATGTCCATTTTTCAGAAGATGAATTACATGACTTAAAAGAATTCCTCAAATTATCTGAAGAACAATGGCTCCATCTGAAAGATAAGCTGATTCAATTTAAGAAAAATGAACTCTTTGTGCACAGTTCGTCAAAAGCATGCATTTTTATTGACAGGGACAATTTATGCAGAATTTATCCGGTGCGCCCGCTTCAGTGCAGAAGCTATCCTTACTGGTCTTCTGTATTTGAGAGCAATAAGGAATTAAAATATCACCAGAAGAAATGTCCGGGCTTTGACAGAGAGGCCCCTGAAATATCAACCCTGCAGATTGTCCGTCGGATCAATCAAACTTTAAAAAAATTCAATGAACAGCAGAAGAATCCCCGAGAACCTCTTGTGCTTTAAGGAAAAATTATGAATCCAAGAACTCCTGATCCATTTTATAAAGGCAAGGTCAGAGACCTCTATCCCGTAAGCGATACGTCCATGATCATTGTCGCTTCCGACAGAATTTCCGCATTTGATGTTGTCTTTCCTGATATCGTTCCTGATAAAGGAAAAATTCTTAACCGGGTTTCGCTCCTCTGGTTTGAAGCTCTCAGAAAATCTGGTTTTGAACAGAAGCACGGTCTGCGCGATCATATTCTCGAATCTGAGATTTCTAAATTTCCCGATCCATTTACCAATTATGAACCATTTGAGGGACGTTCCATTCTTGTTCAAAAAACAAACCGCATTGATTTTGAATGCGTTGTCAGAGGGTATCTTGCAGGTTCCGGTTATAAAGAATACTTAAAAACTGGAGAAATCTGTGGTCATAAACTTCCCAAAGGCCTGAAAAATTCAGACCGGCTTCCCGAACCCATCTTTACACCTGCAACCAAGGCCCCGGACGGCGAACATGACGAAAATGTCAGTATTGATTACATGCGCTCCCGGATAGGAGACACTCTTACGGAAAAACTGGAAAAACTTTCGATTGAGATTTTTCAGTTCGCATCGGAACTCCTCGAGCCGGAAGGAATTATTTTATGCGATACTAAATTTGAATTCGGACTGGATGATGACGGTGCAATTGTTTTAATCGATGAAATCCTGACGCCAGATTCAAGCAGATACTGGAATCAGGCGTATTATAAACCCGGCGAGAATCAGACAGGCTACGATAAACAGTTTATCAGAGATTATGTGGAATCCCTGGGCTGGGATAAAAAACCGCCTGCTCCATCGCTTCCGGAAGATGTAATCCAGAAAACGATTCAGCTGTACGGTGAAATTCAGGAAAAAATACAAAAAGCTCTGCATTTTTAGATTTCCCGTTCCAGGGTAATTCAGTTACTTGCACCTCAAAACGATTTTACCGGAATTTTTCCCGCTGCTTAGACGTTCATGAGCTTTCTGTACATCTTCCAGATTAAATTCCGCACCAATCAAAGGTTTTATACTTCCTTTTTCGTACAGATCAAGAATGATTGCCATTGTCGCTTTATTTTTTTTGTAATTTTTAGGATTGATAGAATAAAAGCGGACCTTCTTATTGAATTGAAGAAATTTCAGCTTGAGAAACTGCTTTATCGTATCACCTACTTTTCCTGTCATTTCATCGCCCTTGAATGCGCTGAAAAATCCATATCCGGCTAATATGCCGCCCTTTTTTACAAGATTTATGGAGAAATCAAGATGTTCGCCGCCTATGGGATCGAGAACGAGATCATATCCTTCAGGAGAATGTTTCTGCAGATCCTCTTGATAGGAAGGGCTTTTATAATCGATGGGAATCCCTCCGAATTGTTTCACAACTTCCGTTTTTTCAGAAGAACATACGCCGAAGACTTTTAGATTCATTGCGCTGGCAATCTGTAGAACAGCGGTTCCGACGCCTCCTGCTGCACTGAAAAGAAGAACTCTTGAATTTTCATTTAATTTTGCGTAATCGGTCAGGAGCTGATATGCTGTGATATAGTTCAGGGGTAATGCTGCTGCTTCTGCAGGATTGATGCTGTCAGAAACTTTAAACACCCGATCTCTATTTACACAAACATTTTCAGAATAACCTCCAAACCGTGTTAGTGCGCAAACTTTATCGCCTGCTTTATATTCAGAAACGCCTTCGCCCGTCTGAATGATTTCTCCAAAAATATCCCATCCCGGAGCAAATGGAATTTTCGGTGTTCCCAAATATTCGCCACGCCTCATGATAATATCTGCAAAAGCGACCCCTGCATAATGTACATCAATTTGAACTTCGTTTTTTCCGGGTTTCACCGGTTCGGCATCGATGATGGATAAAACTTCCGGTCCGCCGTATTCTGTAATGACTGCTTTTTTCATATTATTTCTCCTCTTTTTGAATTTCCTGAATGGTCTTTTCGCACCATTTTGACTGCATTTTCATATACTCAATGCCGTAATTCAGCGTAAAAATCGAAAATTTTACATTTTCATGACTGCAGACATCCAGCTCTTTTTTAATATTTTGAAAAATTTTTAATTTTTCCCGGCATTCGAAATTTTCATTTTGTAAAATCCGGATCAGATTTCCCGGATCTGTAAGACCGCCAAAAAATACTTTCAGCAAAAGTTCATCGCGGAGCGGCTGCTTTTGAGCATCCGCTGCAAGCCAGGATTTCAGTTTGGCTTCACCTTCTTCGGTCAGAGAATAAATTTTTTTATCCGGACGCCCTTTCTGTTCCACTTCCTTCACATCGACGGCTTTTTCGGAACGGAGTCGTTCCAGCATCGGATAAATCTGTCCGTAGCTTTCCTGCCAGAAAAAACCAATACTGCTTTCAATGAGTTTTCTGATTTCATACCCGCTTTTCGGTCCAAAAGAAAGGATTCCGAGAAGCGCATATTGGGATCTGGATATTCTAGGCATATATCTACATGATATATATCTTTATGGAATAAGTCAAGATCTTTTTTCAGAATTCATCAACAAAAGGAAAAACATTTCTAAGAATAAAAGCAGATATTTGGCGCCTGCTATCATAACCGAAATTTTTTCTTTCTTAATCAAGACATTAATTCGTCTACGGAATTCTAAAATTTCAAATAAATGCCGGTCCGTATGAAAAATATCCGATATCCCTGGAAAATATTTATACTGACTTTATAAAGTTGGAAGATTAGTCTAAAGAAATATGCTACACTCGGTAATGAAAAAACAAAAAAATAATAAAATCCTGGTGAATTTTGCCGGGACATCCCGTATATCAGCAGCTGTTTTAACGATGTTTCTCTTTCTGAACAACTGCGTGAAAAATGACGATTCTAACTTTTTAAATGATCCTGCAAATCATCCTGTTGAAACTTTTGGGATTCTAATGGCATTATCAATGGGATATATTGATTTTACAACTGAAAGAAATATTAATGCAACTGAGGCCAAAGTATTTTCAATCATTTCTGATTACGAAAGATATCCTTTTTATTTCCCTGACCTTCATGATATTACGACAATTATATCTCAGACCAAAACCGGTAAAGGTGTGATATGGAGAAATAACGGATCTTTCAATGGGCAATCTTTTGTTTCAACATGGGAGGTTATAGAATTCATTCAAGACAAAAAAGTTGTCATGAAAGATACAGAAGGAGAAGGTACCGTTGCTTTAACAATTTCACCTGTCGCGCCTGGCGTTGTTAAATACAATTATCAGGCTCACATTTTAATGTTTCTTCCGATGAAAAATGAATTCCTGACTATACTTGAAAAAGAAGCAAATTCGGTTAAATATTATTCCGAACTGCCCTGAATTACTTATCTGTATTTTACTGTAAGTCGGATAATGGAGTATTTTTGTGTGAGTTGTAAAATCGCAACTCACACGTTTTTAAACAAATGAATTTCAAGACGAATAAAGTCATAACAATAGTATTTAATATTATAAAACTATTATAAAAATCCAAACAATGTAAAGTTGATTACGACTGTCTCATTGATTTGATCTGGAATTTCAATTAAACAAAGTAATCCTGAAAGATAAATTGGCTCAATCGTTTATTTGAGTTCAGTTTTTCGAATTCAGAATTTGATGTTTAAGGCGGCTGTAGAAAATCAATAAAAGAGAAACCGCAAGGACAAAAACAGATACAAACGAGAGAAGATGTTTAATGAAGGTTGCCGTTCCGGCAATGGTTCCTGCAAATAAAGTTTTATCAGGAAAAATCGCAAGCATACTCAATACAGCTGTATTTTCAATAAAATCAAAAAGTCCTACTGAAAAAGGCAGTAAATTCAATACTGAAAGATTTTTATTTCTGAACGGAAGAAAACGAATCAAATAAATCAGAAGGAATGAGAATCCGATACTGTAAAAAATAATAAAAAGATAATCTGCGGCAATGAATCTGAAATAAAGTTCCCTGCCCTTTTCGCCATAGGAATGAACAGCTTCATATGCTTCCCCTGCAGAATAATAGGTCATTAAATCAAGCAGTCCCTTTTCACCGCTGATTGTGATTAATTCAGGATTGGAAAGAGGAAGGGAAGAGACATTAAAAATCCAGAAAAAAATCAAAACGCCTGTCAGAAGAAAGATCATCAAAGGCAATGAAAAGTAACATTCAATTTTCTGACTGATTTTGATCATTTCGCTCTTCATGCTTTATTCCATTTTATGATTTGATTCGTCTGAAAAATTCTGTTTATGGACCCGGTTATTGAGGAACAAAATAAACTTACATCAAAGTCAAAGGATGCAAAAAAAGACCCAAAGCATTTACTTCGCAGACTTTTTCCTTTTTTTTATGGCAGCATATGCAATGCCGCCAGCATTGATTTCAATGTCTATATCCAGAATTTTTCTTTCATATTCACTGAGCTTCAGTCCGAGACGATTTAAATACCCTTCAATATAATTAGAAAATTCTTTATAGCAGAAATCCTGTATTCCTTGATCATCCATTTCTGATTGAAACGCCCGGTTCAGTGTATCTTCAGCAAAATCCAGTCCCAGAAGAAGTTCCTTTTTCGCATCTTTGATATTTTCCAATTTACCGAAATGCGTAAGGTAAAGCCTATCTGCGCCGGTAGCGAGGATGGTATCAATGCTTTTTCTTGCTTCATCCGGATCAAAATCAATGGCCGTTGTTGCCGGATAAATCATCAGGCCGTTTTTCTGAAGAAGGGGATAGACCAGACCGAACGAATCGCCGGTAAAAACGCCATTTGATAAAGAATCATGGATGCAGATATGATGCCTTGCATGTCCTTCTGTATGATAAAACGTAAGGCGACGGCTTCCCGCATCAATAAACGACCTGTCTTCCACCACTCGAATTCGTTTTTCATCAACGGGTATGATGTCTCCGTAAAGAGCATTGAATCGTTCTTCTCCGTAAACCATTTTTGCGCTTCGTATTAATCTTTCAGGATTTTTAAGATGTCTTTCTGCGGCAGGATGACAGATAAGCTCTGCATTGGGAAACAGATCCATTAAATGTCCCGAACCTGCGGCATGATCCAGATGGATATGGGTTACAATTAAATACCGGATATCTTCCACTTTCAGTTTCTGCTTTTGAATTTCGTTTGAGATGATTTCAGCTGCAAATCCTGTATTGCTTTCAATGAGAATTGAATGGTTTTTCTGAGGTAGCAGAAAAGATGCTGCAACACCTTTATCAATGTAATTGCAGTCTATTGTAATCACATCATGCACAATCAGCCAGATTTATGCTTTAAGCTGGAATTTCGAGAATTATTTAGAAATTTCAGATCAAGCAGCTTCATTTTTTCACTAAACAGATGTAATGAAGAATGGATTTTATTCTGAAATCACCTGCACTGTGAAAGATAAATCAGGTTTTTCTTCGGGAAATATTTTTCTTATTGTGCAAAAAATCGTTTTTCATCCCTGAATTAAAAAGAAACCTGGTAATACCTATGTATCTAGCAAAAGTTTATGTTACCTTAAAAGAATCTGTTCTTGATCCACAGGGTCAGGCTGTTGTCCATGCTCTCCACGAACTCAATCATAAAGAAGTGAAAGACTTGAGAATTGGAAAATACATTGAAGTGAAGCTGGATGCAGACGATCTCAGTCATGCAGAAAAGCTTACAAAAGAATACT
>JAOUOA010000449.1 GCA_029880625.1 Spirochaetia bacterium | reverse complement strand
TTATAATATTCACAAGGGAATCGGGAATGACAGATTGTACCGGCTGAACCGTACTATTGAAATTCTGAAGCATTCTGATGCTGATTTTATTATGCTTCAGGAAGTGGACCACCACGTGCCCCGTTCCCGCAATGAGAATACCGCTAAAATCATCGCAGAAGAACTGAATTATTATTACAGTATCGGTCTCAATGTGAAGCTGAAAAAAGGCGCATACGGGAATGCCACCTTTTCAAAATATCCGATTCACCGTTCGAGAAACCTTGATTTAACATGGGGCATAAAAAAAGCCAGAGGAAGTCTCAATACTCATATCGAAACCCCTGCAGGCGAGATATTAATTATGAATTATCATCTGGGTCTTGCAGGTATTGAGCGAATCTGGCAGGCAAAAAAATTAATTCATTCTGCAAAACATCAGCATGCACATCATCTTCCCATCGTCATTCTGGGTGATTCCAATGACAGAGGGCATAAACTCAATCCAATTTTTAAAGAACACGGCTTTGAAGATACCTGCCAGATTGTCAATATGAATACATATCCTTCGTATGCGCCCATCTGGAGGCTGGATAAAATATTTTACAATAAATTTCTAAACTTAAAAGAACACAGACCGATCAAAACGAAACTTGCAAAAATCACATCGGATCATCTTCCGGTGGTTACCCGTCTGCAGATTGTTTCTAAATAAAAAGAACAGACCGAATTACAGATTCAATTTTTTAAAAATTCCTTCCGGTATATGGATGATGATTCTCATGATATATTTCCAGAACCATCGCGTATAAATTTCGTTTTTTCCTTTTTTCCATGCTCTGTAAATATCACCTGCTGCCTGGCTGGGATCTGCAGTGAGAAGTCCGGGCAGTTTCATCCCTTCTGTCATGCGTGTCCGGACAAAACCGGGTTTTACGGTAATGACGTGAACGCCTGATTTATAAAGACGATTACGCAGCCCCGACAGATAAGAGCTGAAAGCCGCCTTGGCGCTTCCATAAGTGTAGTTGGACTGTCTGCCTCTGTCTCCCGCTACAGAACTGATTCCGATGATGGTTCCGGATTTCTTGTTCTTGAAATCTTCTGCAATGATATTCAGTATGGATACGCAGCCTGTGTAGTTTGTATCGATGATTAATTTTGCATGATCAAAATTTTCTTCTGATCTGGTCTGATCTCCCAGGATTCCCACTGCGCAGAGAACGACATCAGGAGAAATTTTAAGCGCAGAGTAAAATGCACTGTGTGATTTAAATTTCAATGCGTCAAATTCAGCAGCTTTTACTTCAACAGAGTGGCGGATGCTCAAATCTTTCGCTTCAATCTTAAGATTTTGAATATCCCGTCCTGCAAGTATGACATTGAATTTTTCCTGTGCAAAGCGTAAGGCTGCAGCTTTTGCAATATCCGAACTTGCTCCCAGAATTAAAATGGTTTTCATTAGATTCCCAGCCTCTCTGATTGTAAAGATTTGAAAATATTATTTTTATCTATTTTGTGCTTGTAGTTAATAAATTTTTCAGCGCCTTTATAGCTTCTACGGAACATTGCAGCGCTCATTCTTGCGTCCTTTGTCAGATAAATTCGTCCGCCGTAATCGATGACCATGCGATCCAGTTCATTTAAAAATGGAAAAAGTTTTTTTGAAATGGGGAAATCAAGTGCAAGGGTATACCCTTCCATGGGAAAGGAAATTAAATTCTTATTTTCTTTACCCAGCTGTTTCAGAACGGCGAGAAAAGATCCCATTCCAGATTTTGAAATTCGTTTTAATATTGCATCAATTCCTTCCGCAGACGATTTCATGGGAAGTACAAACTGATACTGTGTAAAACCACGCTTACCGTAAATCCGGTTCCATAGATAAATGCTGTCCAGAGGATAAAAAAATGTATCGTAAGAAACAAGGTTTTCTCTAATTTTTGCAAAATGTTTACGATAGACGGAAAAATTAAATGCTCTGACAGAAAGCGAATTTAATGCAAAAGATGGGAAGTTGAACGGCACGGTTCTTTTTGCAGGAATGTTCGGCGTCAGGGGATTCTGGATTCCGGCTTCTCTGCATTCCTCTACAGTTGCATGATGCCCGGCATAAAGGATGCTTCTGCCGAGATTTTTGCCTCGTTTCATGCAGTCGATCCAGGCCATTGTCAGGGGAACTTTTTTATTTTCTTCAAAAAGCTCCATGGCATGACGCAAATTTTTAGCTTTGATCGTTTTTTGTTTTATAAAAGCTGATTCGACTTTTTTAAGCTTGATGGATGCGCGAAGAATGATGCCTGTCAGTCCCATTCCTCCGCATGTGGCATGAAAAAGTTCTGCATTGGTTTTAGGCGAGCAGCGGACTGTTTTTCCGGTGGAGAGAAGAACTTCCATGGATATTAAAGAACTGGAAAAAGCTCCCTGGATATGGTGGTCTTTTCCGTGAACATCCGAAGCGATTGCTCCGCCTACCGTGATGAGTTTTGTGCCGGGAGTTACCGAGAGGAACCATCCCTGCGGAACAATTACATCAAGAATTTCAGAGAGAAGGACACCTGCTTCGCATTCAAGAATTCCTTCTGTGCTGTTGAAATCTAAAAAATGATTGAGCGGAAGAATGGAAAGGATATTGCTTCCAAGAGCAGAATCGCCGTATGATCTTGCATTTCCCATTGGAATTACAGAATCAAACGACTGAATTAGATTTTTAATATCGGTTTCAGTATCTGCTGAAACAATATTTGCGTTGATTTTAGGATAATTACCCCAGCCACTGATCAAAAGACTGCTCCTGATCCAACTTCAGGGATACGGACTGAACGAGCAAATCTTTTTTTAATCGAACCTTACTGAAACAGAATGACCGTGTTCCTGGTCAAGGCCTTCCGCTTTACTCATAAGCAGGATGTGGTCCATGGCCTGCTTAAGGTTCTCTCTCGTTGGGAACTGATAGGTAATTCTTTTTAAGAAAACATCAACACCCATTCCAGAATAAAATCTCGCCGCCCCTCCCGTTGGAAGAATGTGATTGGTGCCGCTGAAATAATCGCCAAGTGCGACAGGAGCATAGTGTCCCAGAAAAACGCTTCCGGCGCTTTTTACCATCTTGAAATCTTCTTCAGGATTTTCTGTGCAGATTTCAAGATGCTCGGGGCCGTAATCATTTGAAAATTGAAAAGCGTCTTTTAGATGTTCAAATACTACTGCAAACGAATGATCTCGGATGCTTGTTTCTTTCATTTCTTTTCGGAGAGGCCGGTCTTGAATCC
>JAOUOA010000448.1 GCA_029880625.1 Spirochaetia bacterium | reverse complement strand
GTGAATTTATTCGCACATCCGAAATAATTAAATTAGAAAATTCTGATATCCAAAACCAGTTCAATCAATACAGAAATGAATCTGAAAATATAATTAATCAGCTTAAATCAGATCATGAAACTCAACTCAATCAATACAAAAATGAATCTGAAAATATTATCAATCAGCTTAAATCAGATCATGAAACTGAATTTGGGCATTATAAAAATGAAAGTCTTGCAAAAAACAGCAGATATGAAGACGAAATCAGTAATTTAAAATCCGGCCTTGAGAAAAAACTCTCGGAAAATAATCAAAACTGGGAAGAAAAATACAATTCTCTCCTTGAGAAAAAGAGCGGTACAGAAAACGAATTCAGGGAACTTGAAAACAGTTTCAAAGCGCTGTCATCAGAGCTTGTTGAGAATAAAAATTCAGTCATCCAGAAAGAAGAAATGATTGCCGGTCTTGAAATTGAGATTCAGAAGTTGACTGAGTCTTCAAAGAATTCCATTCAGGAACAAGCAGCCTTAAAAAAGGATTTTGATGACGAAATTTCAGCCTTGAATGAACTTCATAATGAAGAAAAAGAGCATTTGCAAAAAAAGCAGGATGAACTGCTCAACCGGCTGGAATCAGGGAAAGAAAAAATTTCTATTCTTGAATCCCAAATTAATCAGCTTGAACATACAATTTCAGAAAACACTGATAATTTTGAAAACAGTCTCAAAGAAAAAGAAAATCAGCTCCAGGCTCAGAAAGTTGAATCCAGTGAACTTGCAGAAAATCTAAAAAATCAAATCAATCATGAAAAAGAGGACAAGCAAAATCAAATAAAAGAATTTGAACAGATCACCCGAAATAAAGACTCCGAAATTGAAGGGCTGCGCCATACCATCAACGAATCAAATACTGCTATCCAAAAGCTGGAAAGCAATATTGAAATAGCCAGACAGAAGATCCATGAACTGGAAAATGAAAGAGAAGATCTCCGAGAACAAAAAGAATCTCAGCAAAGGACCATTGCAGAACAGGAAATCAACGCAGACAGCCTCAAAGATCAAATTAATTCCCTTCACAAAGATATTGATAATTTAAAAGAACAAATTACTTTGCAGAAAAGCAAAGAACAGAAACTGAATTCAGAAATTTCATCCCGTAATGAAAATATACGCAATTTGGAAAATTCACTGAACAATGCAAAAAATGAAAAACTAACTCTCAATTCGGACATCGCCAGACTGAATGAAGGACTTGCGATTTCTAAGCAGGAAATTGAAGAGCTGACGCTTGAAATCCACAACAGAAAAAAAGAAATTTCTGAACTTCAAAATCATGAAAGAAAATTAATTGAAGAATTAAATCATGCTGTTGAAAGAGAAAAAGGCTCCACAGAAAAAGGCCGTCTTCTTGAAAAAATCCTTCAGTCTCTTACCAGTACTCCTGATCTTCACGAACTACTTGAAACAGTAAAAGGCTATCTTGCTGAAATCCTTCCGGTTGACAGAATGACAATTTTCAGTCTTCACAATGAATCCAATCTTATTATTGAATCGGTGATTGAAAATGACACTTCTCTAAAACAGCTTGCCGGAACCGTAATTTCTCTGAGTGAAACACAATTCGGTCAAACACTGGCTGCGCAGAAATCATCTATTTTTAATAAAAACAATTCTTCTGAAAATACAGATCTTCCTGGAGTTCTGGAAAATCAAGAATTTGCAAAAACTCTTTCCTGTGCTGTGATCCCGCTTGCCGTGACGGGAAAGACAATCGGAATTCTTACAATTGCATCAGGATTAAATGATAATTTCAATGAAAACAATATTCAAATCTACTCTTCCCTTTCGCCTTTAATTTCCAGAACACTGATGTATCACTTAAATAATTTAGAACTGCAAAAAAGCAGAAAAGACAGAATTTCTACTGAAAAAATTGAAAAGTTTATTGCTCATAAATTCAAAAATATCGTAAGCCGGATCCAAAATATTCAGGAACAGGAATCTTACGAAGTAATTCCGGACATTTTCAGCAGCTTCCCGGATAATAAAAAATCAGAAAATGACTTCAAAGTATGGATCGAAACAATTTCTGAAATTATAAAAAAACGGCTGTCTGCAAAAATCTCCGTAAATCTTGACAGCCATGCTTTAAGAAGTCTGAAAAATAATACCGGAATAAATTATGAACTCCTTTTCTGGTATATCGCAGAGGCTGGCGACAATACAATTCTGCACAGTGATGCAAATGCAGTAGAAATTTCCCTTAATGAAGACAGCAATTTTGTAGCATTAATTTATTCCGATAATGGCGAAGGTCTGACAAGAACTGCCGGATCAGAAACTCCTGAAAAAGGAACCGGACTTGATGCAATAAAAGAAATCATTGAATTGTCAGGTGGAACCTTTCATAAATCAAAACGTCCAGACAGCTATGGGCTTGAATTAAAAGCAGTCTGGAAGAAATCATCCAGTATGTAATTTTTTGATTACAGAAATTCAAATGTTCTGATGAAAAGCTATTTTGAAGCCAGTTCAGGCAGAAAATTTTCTAGATATCCAACATGACAAGGACTCATCACTCTGAAAAAATATGCATATTCTTAATTCCATGCTTCTAAACTGCGTCTAATTACCAGAGGATATGAGGATTCTCTGTAATATTAAAAATTGACAGATTCTCCGGAAAGAAGAGTTTGGAAATATCAAAATTTAAAAATATGGATTTTCATGGTTTTAGACTGAATCCCAGACTGTCGAAAATAATATACATCCAGGACTGCATAAGGAAAATAAAATGAATTTTAATCAGGACCGTTACATAGCCATTATCCGTGGAATTTTAACCATGGGGGTCGTATCATTGCTTCAGGGCTGGATCATCCAATATGTTTGGAATACTTATGCAGGTGTATTTTTTAAAGGAATCTTTGCCTCACAAATCAGCCTTTTAACGGCAGCATCTGTTTTATTAATCTATTATGTGTTTATACTGGATAAAAAAGCCATTCAAAATAATGAAGAAAGCATCCGTTTGATTATTGACAACGCTGTCATCAGCGCAGTTTTTTACGGAGCTGTTTTTATTATGAAATATCTGGCAAAATATCTGCCAAAACTTCCTCTTTGATCAATCAAAGAACAGTGTAAGTAATATTTTTTTGATAGAAAAACTGCCTTTTATTAATTTTTTAATTGCCAGGAAAAGATTATGTCACATAAGATCTCTTCATGGCTTTAAAAAGCAAAGCAAACAACAGGCAGTTAAAAAATATC
>JAOUOA010000447.1 GCA_029880625.1 Spirochaetia bacterium | reverse complement strand
ACCCTGTCCCAGCTGGCCGAAATTATTTCCTCCCCAGCTCACCAGTTTCCCATCATTTCGAATGGCAAATGTACTGGCCCATGGTGAAGCAATCGAATCTCTGCCTGCGGCAAGAATTGAAACAGCCTGGCCGTTTATATCAACAGGAGGCAGATTATCTCCCATTGTTCCAGGAGTCAGTCCGATGTTAGTTGTGTGCTCAAGTCCCAGCGGGCCATTAATGTTTGTTCCCCAGCATTTTATGGTGTTATTGTCCAGAATGGCGCAAACATGGGATCCTCCCACAGAAAGACTTTTAACAGTGCGCCCCGCTCCCAGGTCGACGTAGGGAAGAGCGCTTCCCATTTCGCCGGGATTGATTCCGATATCAACAGCATTTCCTCTTCCCAGCTGTCCGAATATATTTTTGCCCCAGCACTTGATTCTGTGGCTGGCTGTAAACGGATCTCTGTCGTCGAGAATGACGCAGGTGGTGTCGCCGCCTGCAGCAACCGTTGACGGAGAGTTTTGATCGATTAAAACAAGACGAAGAAGGAAGGCTGTAAGATCGTCCTCTTCCTTATGGAAAAAAGCAGAGCAGTTCGTAAAAAAAAGAGCAAGAACAATAAAAAAGACTCTGTAATAGGCCGTATTTTCAGATGGGATTAAATTCATGACTCTTTTATTGATTTTTTTTAATTTATAGCTCAAAAGCGGTACTCCATTCCCATTTTAAAACGATTTTGAGATTCCTGGGATGACAGACTTTCTTCATAAGAGCTGAAAAAGAATGAAATTCCTTTTTCGTCCTTTGGTTTTTCTTTAATCAGACTCTCTCTCTTCGTAGAAAAGTAGGCGTCAGCCAGAATGATTAAATACAAAAGCGAGCCGGCATATACTCTCTGTTTGCTTTTAATCTTCAGTTTGTTAACCTGGTTTCGCTGGTCCTGTATCATCTGCCATTTGATTAAGTTGGTGTAAACAAAGGCGGGATCAATCTGCTGCCAGTATGTAAAAGCGCCGATGATGGAAGGAATCACGATGATGGATCGAAGGTCGCTGAGATATTGATTTGCATGGAGGTATTTTTGCTCTGCATGAAAAGAGCTGTTGAGCGAAAGAGAAAATAAAGCCAGCATCGTGGCGCCCAGATAGACATCCCCTCGTTTGTACTGACCCCAGCCGGGAATGACGGCTGAGCGCCAGAGAGCTTCTTCTGGAGTTATGCCGGTAAATTTAGCAGCTTCTGTTTTTTGCTGCGTTTTTTTATCTGTCTGAGGATCCTTTTTTTTTGGAAAGAGCCATCTGCGAAAAAAACTGTTTTCTTTTTTTAAAGCTAAAAGCCGTTTTTTTTCATTTTCTTCTGCAAGATTTTTTTCAGCAAGTTCACGGTCCATGCGTGTTTTTTCTGCCTGATTGTACAGTCTGTTTTTAATACGGTAGAGATTCTTCCATTCGGACCAGACAGATGGTTTATTAAAGCGGTTGAGACTTGCAATTCGTATGCTGTAATTGCCCTCAGGGAATTTAAAACTGTAGCTGTTTTTTGTGAGAGTAATATTTTCAAGAAGCGTACCGGATGAATCTCTTACCTGAAGAGCATAGCCTTTTGTGCCGGAAATTTTACCCCAGGTAAGTTCTACAGGTTCAGCATCCTGTGCTGAAAGGACGCTGAACGACAGCGAAATCATTAGTATGAATGGTATTGTATTCTTCATGTTTAATGGCGAATGTTCTATTATATTTTTTGTCCCTAAAAGTTAAACTCCGGCGGTTTCAGGAGTTTTACCTTAATTTTAAAATGACCCTTGACTGTTTTACTGCGGATTTCCCTTTTGTTTCTTGTTGTTAGAGCTGTTATGGTCCAGTAAAATTCTCCTGTATTCAGTATGTCAAGATCCTGAAAAACGTAATTTTCTGATGTAAGTATTTTTCTGAAAATTTTTCTATTGCCTTCCGTTTCGTATAGATAAAGTACATAGTTTTCTGCGCCGGGCACTTTTTTCAGGCGAAAAACGAGATTTTCTTCCTGTGTCAGGTCTATGGTTTCTCCTCTTTTTGGATCAATCATTTCAGGAGCGGAAAGGTTGTCCAGAATCGTAAGTTTCCTGACAGGGCTTTCGAGTAGAACGTTTCTGTTTGTTCCGAGCATCTGCACCTTCCAGTAAAAAGCCCCGGGATTCAGCAAATACACATTGACGCGGTTCCAGCCGACAATTCGATCAAGAACGGATTGTTTCATATCTTCGGATCTGGATATGAGAATTCTGTATTTCCCGCCGATTCCAATCGGTTTCCAGCCAAACTGAAGACCGGCTTCATTGTAGTCGTTGATCTCCATAATGTAGTTCTGGCGTGGATACAGATGCGTGATTTTGCGGGGAAAAATTACGCGAAAGCTTTTGGGCTTTGAGTAGTCCGTATAAATGCCGCCGGCATCTTTGCCTTTTACACGCCAGTAGTATCTGCCCTGATGGAATTTCTGTATTACGGTTTGGTAGTTCGCGTCAGTACTTTCTTTGAAAAGAATATTTTTAAATTGAGGATCGTCAGAAATTTCAAGTTCAAACAGCTTGATCTGGCCGCTGGAAAGCCAGTTGAACATCACACCTTGATTGGAAAATACGGGTTCATCCAGTTCTGAGTTTTCCACAGGATTGATCAGCCGGGGCGGCGAGTATGCTTCTGTCTTCTTTACGGAGAACTGCTGCACAGGACTCCTTGCAATTACGGCATCCTTTTCTCCATGTGTTACGCGCCAGTAATAATCGCCCTCAGCCAGATATCTTGAGATTCTCCCGGAGCGCAGTCTGATTTGAACCGGGTTTTCAAATGAAGAATCGTTGGAATACTCCAGGAGGTAGGATGTTCCCGGATCGTTGTTGCTCCAGGAAAAACTGATGAGTGGAGGAGATTCTCTGTAAATAAATGCCCTGTTGTTTACAGGGCTGTACAGATGAACCGGTTTTTTCTGAATGATCCTTATATTGCGAATTTCACTGGTTTGTGTTCCATCAGAACTTGCAATCCTCCAGTAATGGGTTCCTGTTTTCAGGGAGACGGATTCATTTTCTTTTGAAGATTTTTTTCTGTAGGATACGATTTCCATATCCGGGCGTCTAGAGAGTTCCAGTACAAGGTCTGTTCCTTTCTGCGCTTCCCACTTAAAATCGACAGCAGTTTCCGTTCCTTCGATCAGAATCTTGCTGCTTTCTTCAGGGAAGGTCTGTTTCAGCTTTAGATTTTTAATCTTAACTGCATCGCCGTCAATGCGGGCTTCA
>JAOUOA010000446.1 GCA_029880625.1 Spirochaetia bacterium | reverse complement strand
ATGGACTATGTATCCGCCTCTTTCTGTAGATATGTATGCTAACAGAGAAGCGCCATTTGCAAAGATGTTTTTTAACGGCGGAACCTTTGTCATGATTGCAGTAGCGGTTGAATTCGTTGCCATGCTTATGGGCGGAATTAACTTTATTGTAACAACCTTAAACCAGAGAGCAAAGGGACTTTCCCCAATGAAACTTCCCATTTACATCTGGTGCGTGAATCTTGCTTCCGTACTTTTCATGTTCTCTGTAGGGCCTCTTGTTGCAGGAGCTGTAATGCTTCTTTTTGACAGAACTCTGGGAACAGGATTTTTTGATCCAGCCCGCGGCGGTGATCCTATACTTTTCCAGCATCTTTTCTGGTTCTTCGGACATCCTGAAGTGTATGTGGTTCTTCTTCCCGCTCTTGGGATTGTAGGCGAGGTTATCACTACTTTTTCAAGAAAGACACTGTTCGGATACAACATGATTGTTTATATGCTGATTGCTGCGAGCTTTCTTTCTTTTATCGTATGGGCGCACCATCAGTTTGTTGCAGGAATTGATCCCCGCATGGCGAACTGGTTCTTGATAGCAACCCTTTTGATTTCCGTTCCTTTCGCACACATCTATTTCTCTTATGTGGCGACACTATGGCGCGGATCAATCAGCTTTGATACGCCGATGCTCTGGGCAATTGGATTTCTTCTCACCTTCTTAATCGGAGGCACAACAGGAATTTATCTCGGATCCAGCGCATTTGATATCTACGCTCACGATACTTACTTTGTTGTCGCGCACTTCCATTATACAATGATTCCATCTGTATTTTTTGGTGGACTGACGGCAATTTATTACTGGTATCCAAAGTTTATTGGACGTCACATGAATGAAATGATCGGAAAGATTCATTTTTGGCTGACTTTCATTTTCTTCAATGCTGTGTTTCTTCCGCTTTTCTTTAATGGACTGAACGGCGAACATAGAAGAATCTGGGATTATAAAATGTATCCTGCATTAAATGTGGATCCCTATCCGACACTCAGAATGATTGCAACTTATGCAACCATCGGTCTGATTATATCGCAGCTCCTTCTTCTTTACAACATGTTTGTAAGCAAGTTTAATGGAAAAGTTGCTGATAAGAATCCATGGAAAGCAAACACACTGGAATGGACATGCGATTCGCCTCCTCCCCATGGAAATTTTACTACGGTTCCTGAAGTAAAACGCGGACCCTATGAATTCAGCGTTTCCGGACGTGACAGCGATTACTGGCCTCAGGATGCCAATTGATAGGAGTTACAAATGAGTGAAGCAGTAGCAAAATTAGAAGATTGGCGAGAGGTTCCCAAAGCCCGCATTGCAATGTGGCTTTTAATCGGCGGAGAACTCGTCATTTTTGGAGCCATTATTGTATCCTATTTAATGGCAAGAATTCGTTATCCGGAATGGGCGGAACAAACAGCCTTTACCATTCCTGCAGCTGGTTTTTTCAATACCTTTGTTCTTCTTACAAGCAGCTGGACGGCTGTAATGGCACATGGTGCGGCTCATAAGAAAGAAGTTAAAAAGGCATTGATGTTCCTTGGAGTTACCCTTCTTGGCGGTGTGATCTTTCTCTGTGTAAAAGCGTTTGAATATCACCATGATATTGAAATGGGTCTTACAATGACTAGCCCCAAGCTGATTGCAGAAGGAAAGTATATTGAGTCTGTTTTCTGGACTTACTACTATACAATGACCGGTTTTCATGCAAGCCATGTAATTGTCGGAATGACAATCATTGCAATTGTGATGATGCAGATCCGAAAAGGCGAAAACCTTCATCGTGTTGAATATGCCGGAATGTACTGGCACTTTGTAGACCTTGTGTGGATTTTCCTTTTCCCGCTGCTCTACATTGCAAAATAAAAGAGGTATAGATATGTCACAGAATGTAAAAGAATATCACGGACATCCCAATTACACTCTTGTGTATGGAATTCTGGTTGCTCTTCTCGGACTGAGTTATCTGTCCGATTTTATTGAAGCTCCCATTTTCGCAATGACGCTCCTTTTTGGAACGGCATTTATTAAAGCCTGGCTTGTGATTTCAAACTTCATGCATTTGAAGTATGAGCACTGGGTAATGTGGCTGATTCCCGGATCGGGAGTTGCCTGTCTGATTATACTGTATGTCCTGGTTTTCCCGGATGCGCAGCTTGTCGGACTCTGGCACGAAATGGTTCTCATGCCTTATTGACAGCAGAGAAGTATTTTGTATTAAAAAAGCCGGTCTTTTGACCGGCTTTTTTTATGTTTAAAGGACTTTGATATCAATCAGGATCCTTTCAGTCCTGAATTTCAGCAATTGCAGTTTCCGGAATAAATGCCTGGGAAAGTTTTCGTTCATCCCAGTTCACGTATTCCCATGCCGGGTCATTATGTGAGACGCCCACGCCTGAATCTCTTCCGAGGCATTCAAAGTAGGTCTGGTTCTTGAATTTGATCAAAACAAACTTGTTGAAAAAATAAATCAGATTTCTGTCATAAAATGCTCTGATGACAGCACGCAGGTGCTCTTTTACGTCTTTCGGAAGATAGTACAGGTCCGGACCGGAGTTCGCTGAGCGAAGAATCAGGGGAGTGTTGTTTTTTAATAAATCGTCGGTTAAAGTGAAAAACTGGTCTGCGTTGATAATACGTGTGCTGACTTCGCGGACCGGGAAGGGAAGATTTTGCCTTTCCCGCGTATACAGATCTATAAAACGTGCGCCCGGTTCGTTTATATCGGTTGCGACAATACCGGACAGGTGCTTTGTAATTTTGTCATCTTCAAAAATGTCACGGACCGTCGGAGCTCCTTCCTCAATCAGTATGGCGCTTCCAATGTCGAGAAACAGCGCGTTTTTGAAATGCTCGCTTAAATTGCCCTTTTTTTTGTGAACTATTTTCCCTCTGTAAAGAGATCTTAAAATAATATTATGATCATAAAGCCGTCTGCGAGCCGATCTCTGCATAATAACGGAATTTTTATAGGATGTTTTTTTATGATAGTTTCGAAGATCAGGGTTTCCGTATTTTCTCCATTCTTTCAGCTGCCAATCAAGGATAATGGATTCCATTTCTGGATCGCGAAAAATGGAAAATTCTCCCATCATGATGATCAAATCTCGTTTGAGAATATTTATATCATCCGAATGTTTCGGAGGCCGCTGCTGGTAAGAAGAAAGGAGGCTCTGTTTCAGCTGATTGAATTTATCTGTATCTAAATTCTCCGGTTTGCAGCTTGAAACAAACAGA
>JAOUOA010000445.1 GCA_029880625.1 Spirochaetia bacterium | reverse complement strand
CTTTGAATTTTGTATTGATGGCTTTGATGACCGATTCGATTTTGATTTTCCCTGTAATCGCAGCGAATCCGCCGAGAAGGGGAACATTGGGAACGTGACGGCCCACATGTTTGATGCTGAGTTCCGTTGCATTGACGATACAGACTTTAGCCGGATCCCGATTTTTCATGATTTCGTCTATCCCGAGATCGTGCAGGCTCTTATTGGTGTTGATTAAAATATATCCGTCGTCTTTTAATCCAGAAAAAACATCCCACTGGTGCAGGAGAGTGGGATCCTGGATAATGAGAACATCGGGCTCCATAATGGGCTCCCGGCGCCGAATTTCCTTTTCTGAAATTCTGCAGTATGAAACAACCGGTGCCCCGGTTCTTTCTGAACCAAAACTGGGAAATGCCTGGGCATACATGCCTTCTTCAAAGGCGGCAACGGAAAGCATTTCTGCAGCGCTGACCACGCCCTGGCCTCCCCGTCCGTGAAATCGTATTTGAAACATATTTCCTCTTTAAATAACAGTATAAAAGTAAAAAGCTGGTTTTGATGAAATCCCGGTATTATGTATCATAAAATCAGGAATAACAGGACTTTTTGGCCATTCCTGAGGGAGAACTCCGCCGATTTTTACTTTTTCTAAGTATTTTTACTGTAAAAAATATAAATTTTTTACAGTAACTTTCAATACCGGCGGGAGGGGACTCGTTTTCAACAAAAAAACAGGGATGGAAATCTTTTTTTCAGATGATTTTTGGCAGGGGGAGAAGGGGGGATTAAAGGACAGGTAAGGTTGAAAAAATTTTTATTTATTTTTTTGCTCAGTTTTTTGATAATTATGAACAACTGGAAAGCATCAGGAAAAGTTTCTTCTAAACATATAAAATTCCAGGCGAGGACTAAAATTTATTCAGTAAACATAAACTGCCACGGCTCCATTCACGTGATCACCATCGCCTCAATCTTCGTCAATCGATCCAACAATTGCATAGTCTCCGTTAATTGCAACCGGCCATCTAAAAAAGTCACGGTTGAGGATGCAGAACCTTATAATCAACCCATTCATTCAGAGCGGTTTTTCAAACACCAACGCCACACCTGATTTTATTCCGCTATCGACCGCTCCGGTGGCACCAAGAGCAGCAAAGTCACTTTCAATATTAACGGATCTTCCAACATAATCTGCGTAGGCTGCATGTCCCGGTTTTTAAGTTTGGCAAGAACTCTATCGTAGGGATAGTCAGATAAGTGCGAATAAAGCTGAGGCATAAGAGGCCATTCGAGTATGGCAGAATCTGCTGAAATCGTATTGTTCATGCGCGATGATGGCATGCAAAAAATATATACAAAAAATTAAATGTCTCTACCAAATTGGAGCTCTACAAAAAATACGAAGATATGGGCTCATGTAATTCTGAAAAGAGGGATATTAAGCTCAATACAGTAATGTCCGTCTGATAAATCCGATTGAACTTTTCCGTGAATTTCCCTGCATCGCTCAAGAATGTTTTGGGAACCATGACCGCTGCTTCTATTGAGCTGTTCGTAGTTGCTTTCAGACTTCATGGTTATCAAAAGACGGATTTTATGAGAATCTTTCTCAGAGGATTCCGGAAAATTCTGATTTATTAAACTCAATTTCCATTCTGAAATTCCCTTTCCGTATTTCAGATCATTGGTGATGATCTCTTCCGTAGCTCCCACCAGAGAAGTAATAAATTTTGAATTTTCAAAATTTGAAACAGCAGAATTTATCAACTCTTCCTCTTCAGGCTTAAATATCAATTCCCTGTCGGTATCGGAATATCTTCGCATCATTCTCAGATGCAGTCCGAAGCAGAATGAGCTGCTCAGTCTATCCATATCTTCAATGCGGTAAAGTCTGTTTCGCATCATGGATATAACATCTTTTATATCTTTCTGAATTTTTTTTACAAAATGCGGCTGATGTTCTGAATGATTTGATATATGATTAATATTTAACGAAAGATCTGTAAGCCTTGCTCCCATGTGATCATGAAGATCTGAATAAATGATTTTTCTTTCCTCAAGCCTGGCGATCTGTTTTTCTGCCTGTGAGGCTCTTCTGCTTTCTTCAAGTGCAATTTTATTTGCTTCTTTCAGATCTTTCGTCCTTTCTCTGACCTTTTCTTCCAGTTCTGTATTCGCAAGATTCAGCTCCTCAATTAAAAGCTGATTTTCATTGCTTTTTATTTTTAATTTATCAGTAAAGATAATTAAATTACTGTGAACGGTTCTGTAGCGGATGACAATGATCCATCCGATGATGAGAACAAAAAAAAGAAAACTCCAGTGGGAATAATATCCTGGATAATCAATCTGCCGGATTTCGTACAGAAGCTGCGGAATAAGTCCCGTAAACAGGGCGGCGAATCCAAAAAGAAAAATTCGTGCTTCATGGTTTTTTTCTTTTTGGTAAAAAATAGATATAAAAAATAAAGTAAGAAGACCGATCAGGGCCAAAAACGAGAAAGGTAAATTTACGAATCTCCAGTATAGACTGTTGTAACCATTTGCGGCTGTAAAGATTAAAGCATAAAAAACAAAAATCAAATACATTAATTTAAATTTTCTGATAACGCTTGAGAATTGTTCGGTAAATATTTCTCCTGCATACATGAACAGTAAAACAGGAGCTGTATATATGGACATGATGCCTGCCAGAGACCAGAAGTAGGGCTGATTCCACAGCAGATACTTGAAATTGGAATGATAGAGCGTGATGATGCTCATGCACAGGGAGAAAAGAGAAAAATACAGATTGATTTTGTTCTGCCTGTATCCTCTGTACAAAAGAAATGATGCAGCAGATAGAAATATAAAAATAAAGCCCGGTAGAAGAATTAAAAAATCCATCCGTATCGCATACATCATAATATTGTTATATTCGCCTAAAAGAGGGACGCCGTTTATACCGATATCTTTCCAGTCAGAATGGAAGCGAAAATAAATTGTTTCGTTTTCATTCATGGAACCCAGGGGAATAATGTGGTTGATTGTAAAATGCTTGATGGGCGTTCTTCCGGGTGAGCCGAAACTGTATATAACAGAACCGTTTTTGAATACTTCAAATGAATAAACAGCGCGATACAAAAAAAGCGCTGCATTGCCGTACTCTGCTTTCGGATAATCCCACTTCATCCAGAGATATTCATGTCTGTCAGGTCTTTCGATTAAAGATCCATGACTGAAATTTTCCCAGTTGCTGCTTGAATGTATCTCAGAAAAATTATAGCTGTTATCGGAATTATGAAAAGTC
>JAOUOA010000444.1 GCA_029880625.1 Spirochaetia bacterium | reverse complement strand
GAAATACCCGCATGAGCTGCAATGCCTGGAGATCTTTATTTATGCTATTATTTCTTATAAAAATTAAATACCATAAACAGTAATCTTCACTCTGAAAGGTCCGGACACCGTACCTGCCTCTAATTTTTATAATTCTGCGCATTTCTGTTTTTCAGCCAGCTTTTTATTACAATGAGTCCCTGAAATTCCCCCCGGGAACCTCTAATACCTTTCGCATGAATGATGCGATTATAATCCTGCCTGAAAAAAGAAATAAATCCTGCTGTGAAATCCATCTCTTTATTATAAAGCTTTTCTGTATGGGGATCGGGGATTTTAGTAAGGATAAAATATGATTTTGCTTCAGAGTCGCCAGTAATGTAAAGAACATGCCGTTTATCAATTTTTAAATATACAGTTACAGTAAAGCGGGATGCGGAAGGATCATAAAGATTTTCCATTGCAGCAGAAGCCCTGTCCGAGAATTCAGCAAGGCCGTTGAAACGCCGGTTTTCTATAAATACAAGAGCATCTTCCTTTAATAAATTTAAAGTATCAGGGTTCAAACCAACTGCAAATTCATCAGCTGTATAAACGGCAGCTTTCTTCTCCTCGATGTAATCTTCCCGGAATTTCCAAAGATAAAGGAGCCCGATTAAAACAAAAATTGTACCTGAGAAAAATATATATTTTTTCTGAATCTTTACCATCAATTTAATTTTTAATCCTCTCAATCTCACTTCAGAAAATATAATCTCTACATTAAGGGATTCCGCTTATCAAAAGACAAGAACCATCAGTTTCCTGTAAATGCCTTCCACAGGTGAAGTTCTTTCGGACTCCAGTAATTTTTCAAACGCACATTATCATTATATATATACACTTCGGAATTTCCGCATTTTTCAATTACATCCGGGGGACCAAACAGATCATGAATAATATTCGTTTCCATTCTGTCCGTAACTATAAATTTATAATTCCCTCCTTCTCGGATGTACCAGTCAATATTATTGACCCAGTAAAACATATTCATATTATGCGTTTGAAATATCCTGAGCCTATTTTTACTGAAAAGCGTTACAGATTTAGCATTCCAGTAATCAGAAAGTCCATACTGAAAATTATATTTTACAGAAAGTTCGTCAAGACAAAAAGCAAGACGTTCTGAAGAGATCCCCTTTGCCCTTTTATCAGGAGATGCAAAAAACAAAAACAAAGCAAAGATAGATATAAATATGGAGAATACAGAACCTGAGTATCTTTTTATACTTTCCAGTACAAGAGGGATAAAGATAAAAGACATCACAAATAAATCATTGTAATACCGCGGGACATTGGACCTCTGCCCTGCCAATAAGAATGTCGCGAAAACCGCAGATGGAGGAAGGACTGCGAATAATATCATTGCGAACTCCAGCGCATGACAATAATCTTTTTTATTCTTCGCGCAAGAGAATAATCTGTAGATACGACGGGTTCTTTCTGCCGGAACACGCTTCTGTTTGAAAAAGAAAAACAGAACCTGGGACAATAAAGCCATATAACCGAGACCCATAATCACAAAAAGAAATATCCCGAAATCATTTATAAATCTTTCAACCGAAATGAGATTCGCTGCATCTGAAAAATTATACTCATGTTTCTTAAATATATTCAGATTGATTTGTGCTGCATGTATTATTTTTTCTCCGCGTAAATACTGAATGATTCGAACAGCGGCCATATAAAGAACAACTGAAACTGCCATGATCCGGATGGGCCGGTTTCGTTTTGTTTGAAAATAATCAATCAGCAATACGCCTGCAGAAGGCAGAAGAAAGATTGCCGCAAGCATCCGGTCAGACAGAAATCCTATAAAAAGCAGAATATAAAATCCGGTCTCAGGCAGAGCTCTCCGCATGCGCCCTGAAAGCAGCCTGATGAAAACAGCCAGCAGGAAAAGAGACAGCCAGATAGCTCCGCCATGAAAAGAAGGAGCATAGACCATGCGAAAAGCCCCCAGATTCAGATCTGTAATGGTGATCAACGTAAAAGAAACTACAGACAGGGCTGCGGCACGAATCGAATCATATAAAACTCCTCCTGAAAGGACTTCTCGATAGAATACAAAAGCAGAAAAAAGGAAAAGAAAATAATTCAAAATGGTGTAAAGCGCAAGAGATCCTTTAAAATCATTCATCAGATATGCAGAGAAAAAATACAGAGGCATATCCGGGAAAAAAACCGGCGCGGGCGGCAGCTTCCAGCCGGAAAGTTCATATCCGTCAACAAAAAGATCCAGGTACAGAGCATGCAGATAAGCTGTATCAGAGTTATAATATTGTTCAGCATAAAAAAAGGGAGATTTAACATGACTGAATAAAAAAAGCGATGTCAGAAAAGCGCAGAAAAGAAAACAAGCAGATAATATTGCATTAAGTTTATTACGCTTCAGAGAATTATAAAATTGGATAGGCTTTCCCATGAGTATTCAGGACGGCGTTATGGTATTATATATTCGCGCTATATTATTTATGTCAATCGAATTTTCGCAAGTTCGGCAGAGATTTTATTCTGAAATATTTTTCAAAAAAATTCACATAAAAAAGGTTAATCGGTTGACTGAAAATATGATTCTGTATAAAATGAAATTGAATTACATTCCGGGAAAAGCCTTTATGAAAAAATTTCTCATCATCACATTTATCCTTTTCTTCTTTATTGCAGCAGGGGGGGCCGCATTTTTCCTCATGACAGACCGGCTTATGTTCCAGAATCCTGCTCTTTTTTCCCGGAATCCAAAACTCACATATGTTATCGGCGATGTTCGCTATCAGACTCCTGATTCCGACGAGTGGACAACAGCAGTAAACGGCGATTCGCTTCCGGAAGGAACCGTTCTTTCAACAGGGGATCATTCAAAAACTGATATCAAATTCAGCAATGAGATGGTAATCCGCCTTTCACCCAATTCCAAACTGGTATTGTCTACCGCGACCATTCGCAGAAAAATAATCCGCCTTGAAGAAGGCTCCATGTACGGGCATTTCAAGCGGGAATTCCAGGACCAGAGCATCAAGGTTGTAACGCCTACTGCAGTAGCAGGAGTCAGAGGAACCGAGCTGGGTTTTGAACTTATGGAAACGCCGCAGACAGATCCGAATGAGAATGCCCAGGATACGGACAGCGATAATAAGGTTCCCGCTACAGCCGTTTATGCAATTTCAGGAATTGTTGAAGTTGAAAATGCTTCTCTCAAAGACAGCAACATGCTTTTATCGTTTCAAACCATGACAATGATTGGTGGGAATCTT
>JAOUOA010000443.1 GCA_029880625.1 Spirochaetia bacterium | reverse complement strand
AAAAATTATAGCCGATGTATATTCTGCAGCGGAGTCACTTTCCAGCGGAGCCGAACAACTTTCAGCAACAGCCCAGACCATGAGTCAGGCCTCGTCGGAACAGTCTGCAAGCGTGGAAGAAGTCTCATCATCGCTTGAAGAAATGAGCGCAACCATTGCACAAAATACAGAAAATTCGAAAGTTACAAACAATATGGCTCTGAAAGCATCAAAAGAAGCTGAAGAAGGCGGCGAAGCTGTCGGAAATACCGTACATGCAATGAATCAAATTGCTGAAAAAATCAAAATTATTGACGACATTGCCTATCAGACCAATCTTCTGGCGCTCAATGCCGCCATTGAGGCGGCGCGTGCAGGCGAACACGGCAAAGGCTTTGCTGTGGTAGCGTCTGAAGTCCGCAAGCTCGCCGAACGAAGCCAGGTGGCAGCTCAGGATATCGGCGAGGTGGCAAAAGACTCTGTGGATCTTGCAGCCAGAGCAGGAAAACTTCTGGAAGAAATGGTGCCGTCCATTAAAAAGACATCAGATCTTGTACAGGAAATTACGGCAGCATCAGAAGAACAGTCTGCAGGGGTGGGACAGGTTAATAAAGCCATGAACCAGCTGGATCAGATTACCCAGCAGAATGCATCTTCAGCAGAAGAGCTTGCAGCCACTGCTGAAGAAACCAGCAGTCAGGCCGTACAGTTGAACCAGTTAATGAGCTTTTTCAAAATTTCCAAACAGAATCAGTCTGCAGGCAGCGGCAGAAGAACTTCTGTAGTTAGCGGCACCAGCACTTCGGGAGTTCCAAAAATGCAGCCCCGTCAAAATCCCGTGAATTCAGCCTCCATGCATCTGCCGTCATCTCGATCTGCTCAGCAGAAGAAAGCTGAACCCATGAATAATCCTGCAATTCAGGATCATGCAGCGGATGAATCTACGCTCATACAGGATGTGGAAGAAGAAAATGATTTTGTGAAATTTTAATTCGGCTATCCTGAATTAAAATCATTTACATAATTATATATTAAAAACCATTCTGCAAAACCTGCAGAAATAATATTTTTTAAAAAATATTATTTCTGATGGATTTTCCTGTCAGATTAGTAATAATCATTCCGTCATAAATAATGAGTTTTATTAAGAATCAAAACCTGCCGAACAGGAATTTCAGGATCACTTTTATGTTTATTGTAAATAGAATCCTGTAATCCAAAATTTATCAGTTTCTGATTTGATACAAATTCGCTTAAAATACCTGGATTTTACATAAAAATTCCGATATATAATCCAGATCCTCAGCTCAGGAATCTTGAATTCGGATTTCAATGTAAATATTTAATGAGGATATTTTTTTGTATTTATAGTTCAGATATTTCATCTGGATTTTAATAAATATAAAATTAAAATAATGACTTTTTATTAAAATTAATTTATTTTATAATATTGAATTAAGATAAGAACAACCGAATTTTATGAATCTACAGAATACAGCGTTTTCCGATATTCCAGACCCGCAAATTACAGGGATACCGGATATAACAGATATTGAATTTGAAAAATTTCGAAAACTGATTTATGAATTGGCCGGAGTTTCCATGAACGATTCCAAAAAGTCGCTCATCAGAGGAAGGCTGCTTCGTAGAATCCGATATTACGGATTTAAAAGCTACAAAGAGTATTATAAATTAATCCAGGAGCCCACTGCAGAGGCAAAAGAAGAACTTCATATCCTGGTGGATCTTTTAACCACCCATGAGACATACTTTTTCAGAGAGCCCGAGCATTTCAAATACCTTGCCGAATATCTGACGCTCCATAAAAAGGATTTAAGAGAATTTAATGTCTGGATTGCCGCATCTTCATCAGGTGAAGAAGCCTATACTGCAGCCATGGTCATTCACGACATCCTGGGCGATGACATTCCCTGGAGTATTGAAGCTTCAGATGTGAGCCGGGGAATTATTGAAATTGCAGCTTCGGGACTTTATCCGCTGGAACGGGCGGATAAAATTCCGGAACAATATCTAAAAAAATACTGCAGAAAAGGCGTAAAGAGCATGGAAGGTCTGTTTAAGATTTCAAATGTTCTCATGAATAGAATCACATTTAAACAGATAAATCTAATTGAAGAAATTCCTCTCCGTACCAATTTTGATCTTGTTTTTTTAAGAAATGTTATGATTTATTTTAATCAGGAAACAAAAAAAACTGTTGTTTCTCATATTGCAGAAAGAATGAAACCCGGCGCAATTTTAATTGTCGGGCATTCGGAATCGCTGAATGGCCTCAATACAGGTCTGAAGTGGATCAAACAGTCCGTTTATCAGAAGGTTTAATTATGCCTGAATTACAGAAAAAACTATCAGATCCGGAATTCTTTGTTGAAATATTTGTGCAGCCCGGAGAATATTACTGGGGCGAATCCGATACCAGAATCCGCACCATCCTGGGTTCCTGCATTGCAATTTGCCTCTGGCATCCTCAGAAAAAGATCGGCGGCATGTGCCATTATCTTCTTCCCGGATGGTCCAGTGAACAGCCCTTTACTGCCAATACCGCGCCGGCAAAATATTCCGAAGATGCCATGCAGCTATTCTTGCGCGATATTAAAAAAAATCAGACCCGTCCCGAGGAATACCAGGCAAAAATTTTCGGCGGCGGCTACATGATGGGAAATACAGGCGAAAAACTGAGCGGTGTGGGCGCAAAAAATATCACATCGGCGCATAAGATTTTAAGCGAAAATGGAATTAAAATCATCGGCGAAAATACAGGAGAAAATGTTCATCGAAAAGTTTTCTTTGATTTATGGAACGGAGAAGTCTGGATGAAAAAAACTCCGTATAATAAAGAGATCTAAATTATTTTATTATGATCCGGGCAACTGCTTACGGATTTCTGGTATAAATATAAAAAATAAATCGTTTATAAAGATAGAGTATTTCAGGGGGATAAAATGGAATTAAATAAAAAATTGCATATTCTGGTTGTGGATGATTCTGCGACTGTTCGTCAGGGATTTACGAAAATTCTTGAAAAAGCCCCCTTCATTGAAAATATTACGGTAGCATCCGATCCTATATTCGCCATGGAAAAAATGGAAAAGGAATGGCCCGATGTGATCATTCTTGATATCGAAATGCCGCGTATGGACGGGGTAACGTTTCTCAAAAAATTAATGGGCGAACATCCAACGCCCGTGATTATCTGTTCGTCGCTTACCCAGGAAGGTACGGACACGGCCATGCAGGCGATGGCGCACGGGGCGGTTGAAATCATCACCAAACCTC